>JAFGJC010000051.1 GCA_016929305.1 candidate division CSSED10-310 bacterium
CGATATCAACACACGACATATCCTCAGGTATGAAAACTTGTCCATGGAATTGTTGTTGAGCTTCTCGCTGAAATTCATTTAAATCATTAAATTCACCATTGAAATCAAAGTGTACAAGAGCAAGATGCGATACACCGGCGCTTTCTGCGACATTTCCTGCATCTTTTGATGTGGAATGTCCGTGAAGTTCCGCCAATTCTTTGTTTATCTCCAGAAATGACGCTTCGTGAATAAGCAGCGTTGCATCCTTTGCCAGTTTTACAAGATTCTCAGATGGTCGTGTGTCCCCTGAAATGACAATGGACTGGTTCGATTGTTTTTCATCGATACGGAAAGCTCTACATGGACGTCCATGCGATACGGGTGTGGATCGAATGCACATCGTTGCACTCTCCCAAATTACATTATCCGGAGTATCCGATATCGGTAAGGAGTCTACTGCAAAAATTCGAGCAATGGGAAAAAGATTATGAGCCTTCAATTGGGTTTCCAGAATAGAGAATTCCTCCGCAGGACTTCCAATAAGTAAAGGAGTTGATCGATTATTTAAAAACATGTGAAAAAGCAGTGACGGCAGACCATAGCAATGATCAGTATGAAGATGTGTTAAAAGAACCAGATTCAGATCATTCGGATTTTTTTGAAGGCGCAATAATTTCTGTCCAGGGCTGCCGGCGCAATCAATCAATAGGGAATGAGTTCCAGATTCTATAAAAAATGATGTGTTGTCACGATCAGAAACCGTAGATGCACCGCATGTGCCAAGGAAATAAAGTTTCATCTGCGACCGGTTAATCGATCAATGATTGCCATGCCGTGACGCGCAAGTTCATGCTCTGAATCCATCGACAGAGCCCGCTGATACTCGGATCGCGCCTTAATTTTATCACCCGAACGGTGATACAAAAGCCCACTTAAAGCAATAATATTTGGATTGGTACCAAATCTGTCCAAACAATGTATCTGAAGAAGCCTTGCCAACGCCCATAAACGCGGGTTTTGAGCCATTAAATATATCAGTTTATACTGGTATTCGGAATTCCGTGGTTCCAGAAAGGCTGCAAACTTAATGTGTACAAGAGCAAGAGGGAGACGCTTGTCTTTAAAGGCTTGTAAACCTTTCCGGTGCTCTTTTGATCCGAGATGAATCTTTTTTTGAACATCTACTACACTGTTCAAGGTATCAAACCGGGCGCGAAGTGTATTATTTAAAAGAATTGTTCGAGCTTCTTCAAGTAATGCCATAACGGAGGCGATCATATCCTTTACTGATTTTTCTTCGAAGCGGTTCAGTGATGTGATGAATTTTACACTTTGATCATATATCTGTTCAATTTCCGTATCTTTACAATGATTATCCAGACCGAGAAATGTGTATGGATTCCACTCAAAACTTAATTGTATCAATTCGATCAGGTAGTATTTTGCCTGCTCTTCGGTTTTTATGTCCCGAATAAAGGTTGTTTTAAATGGTTCATCCTTAATTAAACTTTCTAGATCGTCATCCTTTTTTTCTGGCATTTCTTCAACGGCATCAGATGTTTCTGGCACCGCCGGTTCGGTTGGGGTTTGATCAGGTTTAAGCTCAGGTTTTCTCTGTTTTTTGGAAAAGAAGATACGAATCAAACCAACGGCACCCAATCCCAAAAGGATACGCGAAGTCGCTTCCAAGCCTAATCCCATTTCCTTGGATACCGCCTGAATCGTATTCACTTTTGATGTGGCTTTTAAAATGCGCTGTTCGATTGCTGTTAGATTTATTTTATTTACCGTTTCAGCACCCTGCTCAACTTTCAATCCAGGATTTTCAATCATTTCTTTAAGACCCACCGGGTCAGGTGCTGTTTTCATCTCACGTAAAATCATCTCGGGAATGGATCGATGAACTTTCAGAGGCGGATCGGTGCGGGGAAGTTTTGACAGTTCGAGGACATACTCACCTTCTCGCCATGCCATCAAATCATGGAGGATCCGCCGAACCCTGCGATGCATAAATTCATCGATTTCGTTCGGCTGCATTATTCCTTGACGAATCTGGTCGGAAAGAAGCTTGATGGTTTGTCCTGATTGCTGATCTTGATCCATCATCGCATCATTCGAAGTAAATCCTCTGTCGAGTTTCCCCATTTCATAGAGAATCCATTGTGGAGAATCGTGAGGATCATTTGATCGTGCATCGATAAGCTTTCCTGATTTGAATCGCAGGGTTTTTGTAATGCCCTGGTGCGAACATGCCAGTGTTCCATCCATGTCTGTCGTAAAGGCAAAAAACAAAAGTTCCGAGACAGTTCGTTCCGATAACTTGCCATGCCTTACACGCAATTGCTCAGAAGCTGTTCGTGTCTTTTCGTGCAACCGGCGCTGCGGTCCATCGCTGGTCACATTTGTTTGATTACCCACTTATGCATCTCCCAAATAATATAAATGATAATCCATTTTTAAATTATTCGGGCACTCCATGTCAAGCCTTGTTTACTCTAAGAAAACTGAAGCAAGACCTTTGGATGCTCCTTAATCGCTTTCTCAAATGTCTCCGGATCGAAGTCATCGATATGAAAAATTGTATCCTGGCCACCCGCTAAAATAATATCATGAATTTTTTCTTGAATCCCATTTTTCTTGGATTCCAACAAATTCCGAGTGACATACCAATTAGCAAAAATACGTCTGCCGATGACGCTATGGAGCGAGATGCCGTTGACGATGAGGCGGTCAAAATCCTGAATAACGGATTCGCCTGATTTCAAACCAAACAGTATGACATCACCACCTCGACGAACAAGCTTTATGGCATTGTTTAATGATGAGTTGAATCCGGACATTTCCATTGCAACGTCGACACCCACACCACCTGTAAGCTCCAAAACAGCATCAATGACCGGTCTGTCATATTGCCACTCTTTGTTCTTCTTGGGATTTGTTTTCAACGGTATAACCTCATCCGCTCCCAGTTCGGAAGCGATTCTTCGATGCTGTTCAACCGGTTCAATACCGATGATCCGGCTTGCGCCAAGGGCTCTTGCGACAAGAACTACAAAAAGTCCAATGGTTCCGCACCCAAGAACTGCGATGGTTTTACCGCGCAAATCCACTTTCATGCAGCAATGAACGGCATTTCCGAATGGTTCCTGAATTGCGCCCACTTTGAGTGAAATCTTGTTTTTATCTGTCGGCCACAGAACCTTCGCCGGCAGTTTTATATATTCCGCAAAACATCCATCTCTTGAAATCCCGATGATGATATCATCAGCACACACGTGATTGTCTCCAATTCGACATTGATAGCAAGTGCCGCAGATAATGTGTGATTCTGTTGATACGATATCTTTCGGTTTATACCCGAAATGCCTTCGAGCTCTGGAACCGACTTGCACGATTTCACCGATAAGTTCATGACCAATAATCCGACGATGTTTTTTTTCTTTTTTCAACGAATCAAAGATCGCTCCCTTAAACGAGTTGCGAAACCAGATTCCCCTGTCAGACCCGCAAAACCCAGCATAGATGACCTTGATGAGCACATTGTCCGAATCATCGGGATCGGAGTGTTCATCCAGAATCGGTTTCACGACTTCCATTTTTCGCAGACCTTTTGTTTGATCCCAGTTGTCTTTCTGCCTGTCAAAAACTAGAGCCCACATTTTTTCTGTGTGTTTCACTTTTGATCCCTTTCTGTTCCTGAAACATAAAAATTTTGATTGCCAATGGAAACCGAATCACATATAGCAACGATGACTGTCCGTATTGGAGCGTTTTTCAGATTCAGTATGCTTCGGGCCGAACCGCCTTCATCCATTACAAGAACGGTATCACCAATACCAGCATCAATTTTATCACAGACAGCCAATGTTATATCTGAAGTTTCGGAGGGAGGAGATCCGTTCAATCGGTTAACGAGCAGTAAACGCTTTCCGGTTAGCGAGGGAGTTTTCTGAGTTGCCCATACTCTGCCGATAACCTTGCCGATAAACACTTAAATTACTCCTCAAAATCAACGCCGTCGATTATTCCGATAATGGCAGCATCGATGGGTGGATTTGTATGCACAGCTATGGAAGCGTCGCGAGCTTCAACATAAAATACTTTTTCCCCGGCACCAGCACCGACCGAATCCGCGGCGATCAGATAATCATTGAGAGTTTCCCCGGACCATCGAATACATCTCAATAACAATAACTTTACACCCTTTAGTGACGGATCTTTTACACTTGCTACAACTCTTCCAATTACAAGGGCAGGCTTCATATACTGGGAAGTCCATCTGATTTATTAAAAACTATTTTCCCATTGCATTCCACTTGATCGACAATTGCCATGATGACGCAATCACAAGGCGTATCTTTCGTCAGTTCTGTTTGACGAGCCGATGATCCAGACGCGAACAGTATGATTTCGCTTTCCCCGGCACCGACAGCATCTACGGCAACAAGATATCCACCGGACGGTTTGAACGCATCATCAAGTGGCTGGATCAGAAGCAGTTTGCGATTCGATACACCGCTATCCTTCTGTGTCGCTACAACATTTCCAATAACTAATCCGAATTTCACCGATGGATCTCCTATATCAATTATGATTGTTTCAGAAGCTCAGAGGGGGTCGTAAGAGGTATTTCAGGCGCTGAAGGGTACAGTTTTTTTATCAGTTTTTCTGTGCCCGATACCGCAAGTTGATCGATGAAAAACAAAAATTCATTTTCAATGTCGGTAAGAATCACTTGCTTCGTCCGCTCATCAAGCGACCAGATCGCTTTTTTAAATGGCCCCCATGCTTTTTTGCGAAGTTTATAGTAAAACTGGTCGTCTGACCAATCCTTCTTTCGTTCCTTGGCATGATGAATCTCAAGATGAGAATGAATCTCCTCATGTAATCCACTCGGAAACATTTCATGATCGAATAATATGTTTTGCAAACCGGTTCCAAGATGTATCTCAATGGTATGTGATTCCGGAAAAAATGAAAAAACATCTCGCGGTAATGTTGAAGCGCCGTGCATCACACCACCAGACAGATGAAATTCACTCCGGGCCGTTTCAGATAGTTCTTTGAGTCGTTTTTGGTCGATTTCCACTTTTTTTATCTGCCCGTCATGATCAACGACACCGCCATGTGTCGAACCGACTTGAACGCTGATCTTGCAAATACCAGGTTTGATTTTCCCAGTATGCAGGCGTTGATTCAGGCTATTCATAAAACCTCGTAATTCCTCAACCGTCGACAACTCCTTGCCGATTTCTCCAATTTCTCCACCAATTGCCATCGTAATCGATTCAGGTTCGCTGCCGCGAATGAGATTAATAAAGGTCATCATAAAATCAACATTTGGTTTTTGCTGTAATTCGATCGTCGGCTGACTTAAATCCACCAATCCCGAACCGTCACAGTCTATATTGAAAAATCCTGCGTCAATACACTCCAAAATCAAATCCGATAGCCATTTTGTTTCGGCTGCACTGTTTTCTTCATAGCGTTTTGAATCATATTTGAAGTGATCGCCCTGAACAAACACCGGACCTGAGTACTGCTCTCGTAATGCCGCACCGATGACACATGACGAAAACTCAAGAGGATTCTGATCGGTATAATTCATTTCCGTCGGCGCTAATTCAAAAATAAATACTCCAGCTTGTTTTCGCCTTGCCGCCCGAAACAGCATTCTTGCTGTGTGAAACGTTAAACCTCTGATGTTGAAAGCGGGCACCGTCAAAGGTTTTATTTTACCGGTTGCACATTCCATGTAGAATTTATGGATAGAATCAAACCAAATACCATTCTGAAGCGCTGCTGCTCGCAGGATGAAGGCAGCGATTTTTTTCAAGCGGGGATGACCTCCGAAAACAACCGTTCGAACAAGTCGATCAACTAATTCTCCTCGGAACATCGATGGAACCAGCAGAACAATTTTTCCACCGGGCTTTACTCCTATTACACCTTTGAGTGATTGACACAACTGAGATACATCTGAAAAAGGCTCCATGCTTTCCCCCTGTCCTGAAACGGCTTCATCGTCAGCCTATAAGACATGTATTTTAGTATCGATCAACTATTTACGCAATTGACTTTGGGAAAAATCGTACATATCCACATGCTTGTATTTCAATCTAAGAATCCATACACTTGGTTTCATCAGGAACGACGAGTCATGCATTATTCCGGATTCAGCATCATAAAAATCCATAAAGAAGCACGAGCGCAGATAAACGGCACATTGAAAATATCTGTCTACCGGTTTCTGGCTGGGGCTTTTCATGTCTGGAAAAAATTTTTCGGAGATCATTGTTTTTTACGAGCAGCAGCTCTGGCTTTTACCACAATATTGACGCTTATCCCGATACTTATTCTGTTTTTTATCTTTTTTAAAGCATTTGGCGGCCTTGATCTTATCCGTTTTAAACTGGAAACATTCTTGTTTAATCATCTGCTCCCGGAATCGGTGGTATCGATTAAAGATTACATTCAGGATCTCGTACATGGATTCAATTCAAAAACTGTGTCTACGGTGAGTGCTTTATTTCTGATCCTGGCAGCTTATGGTTTGTTTGCATCTATAGATGCTTCATTAAATGCCATCTGGGAGATAAAGCGGAGCAGGAGTTTTTTTTCACGGTTGATCAATTTATGGTTCATCATAACGGTTGCACCGGTTTTGCTCGGTTATTCCTTATATCTTTCAACACAAATCACCGATCAGGATATGCTGAGAAATGAAGCGATCGCACAAGTTGTTCGACTGTTATTCTGGATTATGCCCACTCTGTTAAGCGGGATTACATTGTTGCTGATTTTCAAAAATGTTCCTTATACAAAGGTTTCTTGGAAATCAGCTGCAATTGGAGCTGGTGTTGCAGCAATACTCTGGGAAATGACCAAATACGGTTTTAATGTTTATGTGCATGCCTTTCCCAATTACAAATTACTCTATGGATCATTTATGTTGTTGCCGCTGTTTCTGATCTGGATCGATTTAAGCTGGTTGAGTATTTTAATTGGAGCAGAAATCGCTTACGTTCATCAAAACTTCAGCAAACTGATCTCCGATTATCTGACTGAAATCGAACATATCGATCAGCATTATCCTCTTAGTGTATATCCTGCTTTACTTTTTCTGAAATCGATAGGGGAGCGGTTTTCAGAAGGAAAACAAGCGATCAGAAGCGATGAGCTATTTAATCTTACAAATCTGCCTGTCCCAATAGTATTGCAATATATTAATCGATTAATGGAATCCGGAATGATTGCCCAGACAAAAACCAATGAGCTTATCCTCACAAAAGCTCCGGAATATATCCCTCTGAATGAAGTTTTCGATGCATTTGATGATTTTACTGACAGAACGGTGAACCAACAGAATCTGTCGGTATTAAAGCAGCTGGGCGATTTTCGAAAGAATACTCTGACTAAAATGACATTGAAAAATATACTTGCCGGGGAAAACTCCGCGTGAAAGGTTTAAATCTGGTAGCAATCGAGACATCGACCAAGAATGGGGGTGTTGCACTCTTTGTTGGTGGTCAACTTTCTCAAACATGTCATTTTTCGGCAGAAATGCCAGCATCGGAAACTCTGATACCCAGCATTAAATGGATGCTCGAACAACAGAAATTAATGCTCTCAGACATCGATAAGTTTGCTGTGAGTATTGGTCCGGGATCGTTCACGGGACTCAGGGTCGGTCTGACTGCAGCAAAAATGCTGGCTTTCTTGAATAAACGGCCGCTGGTTACACTAAGAACTCTGGATGTTCTGGTGGCCCCGATTGCCTGTTCTAGCAGAATGATCGGTGGAGTTCTTGATGCCAGAAAAGGCGAGGTGTATGCCAGTTTGTATCAGGGTGGCGATCGACTGGAATTAATTGAGGATATAAGGGTTTGCACTATTGAGGATTTTCTTAAGGGCAAGCAGGATTTGTTTTTGATCGGCGATGGGATCCAGCGTTATCGGGATAGGATAGACGCATGCAATATTCAGGGTCTGACTTTTTCACCTCAAAATCTTTGGATTCCACAACCTGAGTGGGTTGGTAATCTGGCACTCGAAGGAAATTACCCGGAATATTCACAGGAAAAGTTATTTCCTCTGGTTCCTCTTTATGTAAGAAAATCGGAAGCTGAGATCCAATGGGAACGACGATACGGATCTGTCTGACACTAAATGATCTGGATAACAGACTGGAGGTTTGGCGTGAAATCAAGCAGATTTCTGAGTCGACGCTGAACACTAATAATATCGCCATACTACCTACAGAAACCAGCTATATGCTTGCGGGAAACGCCCTCAATTCAGACAGCGTTTCCCGCATCTATAAACTCAAGCAAAGACCGGGGATCATGCCTCTCTCGTGTGCATTTGCATCGGTCAATGATGCAAAAAAATGGGTGGAATGGTCAGATTTGGCGGAAATCCTGACAAACGCTTTTTTGCCGGGTCCATTGACACTGATCTTGCCGCATAAGCGTAATATCAGAGGTGTAACGCACTCTGACAAACTAGGAATTCGAATCCCGGGATTGAAAGCACTCCGGGAAATACTACAGTCTGTGGATTACCCTGTTACCGCAACCTCAGCCAACAGACATGCGTTTCCAGAACCATATACATCTCAAGATTGTGTGGACGGTGCGGATTTCATTTGGGACGCCGGAACTCTTGATAAGAATCCTCCATCGACGATCCTGGAGATTTCCGGAAAACACTATCGCATACTAAGGGAAGGCGCTATTCCCGAAAAGCGTATACGGAAACTCATCAGTGCAACCTGATGATCGATAGATCAAGGGTATATTCCGAAGAAGAATCGAAGGACATCATTGTAGGTGATGATCAGCGCCACCGCGATGATTAAAAGGAAAAAAATATTCTGAACGGCGATCTGAATTTTTTCGTTGAGTGGTTTGCGCCGTATCAGCTCTATGAGAAGAAAAAGAATTAAACCGCCGTCAAGAATCGGAATGGGCAACAGATTGATGATGGCAAGGTTCAGACTGATCAACGCCGTAAACTCCATCAAATTTCGAAAGCCGGTTTGAGCTACTTTTGCAGTGATCACGCCTATACCGAGCGGTCCGACAAGGTTCTCTCTGACGGATTCTTTGCCTGCAATCAACTGCCATAACATCTGATACATGAGTTTGCAGTTGTCATAGTTGATGGTGAACCCTCGCTGAATCGATTCAAAAAAACCATATTTCTTTAAATACTGATTGCCACGAAGCTCAAAATTTATTCCCAGAAAGTATTTTTCCGCTTCTTCATTGAATTTGGGAATAATATTCTTCGAAAAGGTGTCGTCACCCCGTTTTATCGTAACCGTCAAAGGCTCTCCCGAAAACGATTGAACCGCTCGCTGAAGCTGCTCAAATGCGCGAATAGGTTCACCATTCACCGCGGCGATCTCGTCACCCGGAGTAATACCTGCCTCAACGACCGGATAACCCTCCATAACGCCCTGAACGACAAGCGTGACTGGGGGTGTGATACCTCCCATGGGATAGGATTTGAAATCCTTTCCGGGTGCAAACATAATCGTTTTAATCGCTCCGGTCCGCTCAACCTGAACCGGTACGGTTTTATCGGGATCTTTGAAAAACTCCTTTATGGCATCCTTCCAGGAACTGATCGCAACAGTATCGATGTGCGTAATTCGATCGCCGATTTCAAATCCTGCGTTTGCGGCGGGAGAATCCGGTATTACCCAGCCCACGACAGGTTCCTCGACGTACATGCCAATGAAAGAAAGAACAGCAACAAGAACAACGGCAGCTACCGCATTCATTGCCGCACCGGCAACAAAGACAAGTAATCGTGACGGGACTGATTTACTGCTTAATTCATCTGCCGAACCGTTCTGTGTATCGGGATCTTCGCCGGCCAGTTTTACATATCCGCCAAATGGAATTGCGGAGATCCTGTAGTCGGTGTCACCACGTTTTATTCCAAACAATCTCGGACCGAATCCGATGGAAAAGGTCAATACTCGCACGCCGACTTTTCTAGCGGCTAGAAAATGACCGAGTTCATGAACAAAAATAAGAAATGTAAGAACAAGCAGGAAATAAATGATGGGAATCAGATTTCCTAACACAGAATAAATAAATTCCAACATGGGTCATCGCATCCTTATTTAAACATATGGTGATTCGAAAAGTGATCGATGATCATCAATCCAGTCATGAAGCTTCTTCAATCCATCTGCCGGTTTATATTTGGGGGACCACCCAAATTCAGCGGATGCTTTTCGGATATCACTGACATAGACCTTTTGATCACCGGGTCTCCAATTCGCAAATTGATAGGGTAAGTTGAGCGAAAATGAGGTTTCAATCGTTTCAATCGTTTCCAGCAGGGAAAGGGTTTGCTCAGGTCCGCCGCCAATGTTGTAAACCTGGCCGATTGTTTTTTCACGAGTCTGATAAGCTTTCAAGAATGCATCTACCAGATCATCGATATAAAGAACATCTCTGATTTGTTTGCCATCTCCGTAAATGGTGAGTGCTTTTCCTAGAACTGCCTGGATAAGGAAAAACGCGACCCATCCTTGATCTTCACATCCCATCTGTCTGGGGCCGTAAATACACGACATTCTGAAAACGGTTGTCGGAATGGAATAAATTCTGCCGTAATCATGAATGTACTGATCTGCAGCACCCTTGGAACATCCGTAAGGTGAATAAAAGTCAAGAGAGGTTGTTTCGGGGTTTCCGTAAGGAAGAGATTGGTATTCCCATCTGCCGTTTCTTTCAATGATTGGTTCGCTATCCATTTTACCGTAAACTTTATTCGTCGACGAAAACAGGATCATGGGAGGTGTCTCCAATTTACGGATTGCCTCCAGCAGATTGAATGTTCCGCGTAAATTAACGTCAAAATCCAGACGGGGATCCACGACGGATGTTGTAACTGCCACTTGAGCTGCCAGATGAAATACAACATCTACGCCTTTGACCGCTTTTTCTACATCGTCCAAAACTCGAATATCACTCTTTGAAAATTCAAAGTCACCAAATCGCTTCTTTAACCACTCAAGATTTGTATCGGTGCCTTTTCTGGACAGATTATCCAAGATGCGTACTTCATTGCCACTCTCCATCAGCCGCTTGGCCAAATTTGACCCGACAAACCCCGCGCCACCTGTTATCAATACTTTCACTGTCAACCTCCACAAACATCCATCTTCCGCATAAATTTTACTTTATAATATCTACGCCCTTTGTTTTTGCGAGTTCAAGAGCGGCTTCAGTGATGCGTTGATTGGATTGAAGTTTGATGCTTTTTCCATGACGGGCGGCATCAAGAATATCACTGGAACAGATATACTGATGATGATCTGATGTTACCGTCACCGTATTAGAATCAGAGAGAACAATTTGAGCGAAATCACCCGTTTTTACACCCGCAGCATTTGCTTCATCAGTATCAAGATGCAGTTCGAGTTGAGCTTTAGGAGAAATCCTGACAACAATGTTCGAAAACACGCATCTCCTTTGTTTACCGGCAATCGCCTCCACGCAATCATTTTGGTGAAGTTCGTATCTGGTTGCTTCCATTGGCGTCATATGTAAGTGACGGGCGGCAACGATGACACCTGTTTCCAGTTGCACGGATCCTTTGGAGCCAATAAGTGTGACGCCTGGAGTTTCATCCAAATTACCGGATAATCTTAGAGGGATGGTGAGTCCAAGATAAAATGCATCCGAGCTGGATAATTCAACTTGAGTGGTTTTTCGAGGCGGTCCCAGAACTCGTACTTTATGGATTGCGTTAACGGTAGTTGCAATTGTCAGTGTTTCTTGTGCGGCAAACTCACCGATTTGCGACAGATTTTTAAACACATGCAGATCGCATCCGTACAACGCTCGAATGTGATCATCTGATAGGTGAACGTGTCGAGCGGAAACGCCGATAGGTACTTCAAACGAGCGCGCCGTCTTCATGGTGCACATGGTAATCTGCTGCGATGAAGATGTCCAGAGATTATTTGACTCAAGCAGATTCACCGCCGACCGGATTCTAATTGCAAAATAATATTCTAGGAATTAGGATCAAAACCCATGATGAAGACGAGGAATTTTTACATCGAAACTTTTGGCTGTCAGATGAATGTCCACGATTCAGAGAAACTCCACGGTCTATTCGTAAAAGATGGCTGGCAGTCAGTCACAGATCCTGAACAAGCGGATGTTATTGTTCTGAATACTTGCTCGGTCAGGGAAAAAGCCGAACAGAAAGTTTTTTCAAGATTCGGACGGCTGGTAAGACTGAAAAGAAAAAAACCAGATCTGGTTTTAATACTGTCGGGGTGCATGGCTCAAGCCTGGGGCGCACGTTTATCAGATCGCATGCCATTCTTAGATATGATCGTCGGTCCAGGTGCATATTGGCACATTCCGGATTTCTTGAAGTCTTACGCAAAACATACACCGAACATTATTGCCATTCCTGAACCGGATGAGATTTTTACACTTTCACCGGACGATCTACCGTTAAGCGAAACATGTTCTGCATGGATCACCATCATGGAAGGCTGCAATAATTTCTGTTCATATTGTGTCGTACCATATGTTCGTGGCAGGGAAAGAAGCCGGCCTTCAGAGGAGATCATTTCTGAAATTCAGAGTCTTGTCAGAAAAGGCATTAAGGAAATTACTCTCCTTGGTCAAAACGTAAACAGTTTTAAAGGTTGCCCTGGAGGATTCCCGGAGTTGCTCTACCAGTTGAATCGCATCGACGGACTCCATCGAATCCGATTTACTACATCTCATCCCAAAGATGTTTCCAAGGAACTTATTCATGCCTTGGCTGAGTTGCCTAAAATATGCGAATATCTGCATTTCCCAGCACAATCCGGATCTTCGAAAATATTATCCAGAATGAGGCGCGGGTATTCCAGGGAAGAATATCTTGAAAAAGTAGCGATGATTCGCGATGCGGTGCCTGAAATTGCTTTGAGTACTGATGTCATTGTCGGTTTTCCAGGTGAGAAGGAAGATGATTTCTTGCAAACAATGTCGCTTCTGGAAGACGTGCGTTATGACAACGTTTTTGCTTTTATATACTCCATTCGAAAAGGAACGAAAGCATCGGCTTTTGATGATGATGTGCCACGTGAGGTGAAATCGAAACGTCTCGAAATGCTCATTCACCGGCAGCGTCAGATATCTCTGGATATCAATAGGACCGGTATAGGGAAAACATTGGAGGTGCTTGTTTCGGGTCCGGCCAAGCGGGGTGACGGTAAGATGCAGGGGCGTACCCGTCATAACCGAATCGTCAACTTCAAAGGTGAATACCGTGCAGGAGATCTTGTCCATATACGTATTGAAAGTGCCTCCCCAAATTGTCTATATGGCAAAATTGCAGATTGAGGGAAAGTGGGGGGTATTGACAAATTCAGTGCTTTTTTCTATCAATCTCACAAGGTTGCAGTTCTGACTGGCTTGCATGCGGCAACCGAGCAGATATGCTGGAACCGAATGTTGCTGATAATCTTCAATCCAGTTTTCTGAAAATGAGCTGGGTAAGGAGCGGATGATATGAATTTCAGTGAATTGGCTCGTAGACTTGCTGCAGAATTTTCCCTGTCTCAGGCTGATGCAAGGAAAATGCTGCGTTTCATGTTCAATGAAATTGCCAAGGAAGTTGATGCGTGCAATCGCGTTTATTTCCGGGGTTTCGGCAGTTTTATGAAAGAATTGAAACCTGCCAGAAAATACAGAGATCCTGTGACTGGAGAGATGAAAGTAAGTCCGGAGGATCTTCGCGTCCGCTTCAGAGCTTTTTTTGATTATTGATATTCGAATTTTTTAAATATTTCCAATCTTTCGTGAGATCAAGCAGACAGATAACCACGTTTCCTATCTACGTAATATTTTTACGGATGGCAATCGCTGAATGGAGCGTGAAAATTCCAATATTACTTAGTCTTA
>JAFGJC010000052.1 GCA_016929305.1 candidate division CSSED10-310 bacterium
TCTACATCTCGCCATGGCGGAACAACGGTTTCGCCGGAGCAGTACGTTGATCTGTTAAAAGCTATTTTAAGCAAAATGAGTTAGGAGAAGATTGATGGAAAGACGCATCAGGGAACGATTCTCGGAAGACATTCTGGATGAAGCCATGATGCGTTTTGGCATCGGAGCAGAATGTATCCATTTGCTGGATGGCTTTGAAAGTTACATCTATGAATATCAAAAAAATTCACGAAGCTTTGTTTTGCGTATTGGTCACAGCATCCGGCGAAATGCCGAGATGGTTATGAGTGAGATTGACTGGATAAATTATTTGAGTATCAGGGGCGCTGCCGTTGCTGCAGCAGTAAAATCCTCCCAGGACCGGTATGTTGAATTGATTCCGGACGGGCGGGATGGTTCGTTCGTAGTGGTCTCGTTCGTCAAAGCTCCGGGTAAACCCCCCCGCAAGGAGATCTGGCAACCGGAATTTTTCGAAACGTATGGTAAAACGATCGGTCGAATGCATCGCTTGACACAGCGATATCAACCTTCTGAGGGGATTGCCCGCAGACCTGACTGGAATCATCCGGACATGCTGGAAATAGAACGCTTCGTGCCGGCAAATGAAACCGAGGTACTGAATCGATACCGCGAACTGATGGCATATCTTGAATCATTGTCTGTGTCTGAAGACAGCTATGGGTTGATTCATCAGGACGCCCACGGCGGCAATCTTTTTGTTGATGACACCGGTGGAATCACTCTCTTTGATTTCGATGACTGTGTCTATAGCTGGCTGATCAACGACATTGCGATCGTTCTGTTTTACGCTGCGCTTCCAGCCCGGAATCCCGTAATGTTTACCAGAATTTTCATGACACATTTTCTCAAAGGCTATCGTACGGAAAACACCCTTTCACCTGAATGGCTTAAGGAAATTCCCCATTTCTTGAAACTTCGTGAAATCGATATGTATGCGATCATTCACCGGAGTTTCGATGTTGAGAATCTTGAAGATCCATGGTGCCGGGGATATATGAAAGACCGTAGAAAAAAGATTGAATCGGGTGTGCCGTTCATGGATTTTGATTTTGAGGAATTGTCAGATAGTTTGTTATGAAATTAGTAACAACACGCTGGCGTGTTAAGGGTTTTGCTGAGGACAGTTCAAAATATAAGGTTTCCATTGATCAAGCTGTATCTTGACTGTTACAGTGAGAATAGTCGCGGGATCTGCCTTAGCAATGGGGTTAATCGAAAGGAGAGAGCAGGTGAAACATAGGGTTTTATCAGGTTTATTGTTGATAACGTTTCTGCTGGGATGCGGATCCGATAAAACATCGGAAAGCCAGCTCAACCGAAACAGAAAACTTGTTGCGGCGGCCAAATCGAGGGATGTGCAAATGGTCAGAGCGCTTCTGGATGACGGTGCGGATCCCAATTTTGCAGATGAGGGGGACATTACGCCACTGCATTGCTCGGCGCAGCAAAATGATCTGGAATCGGCAAAGGTGTTGATTTCCAGGGGGGCCGATCCGTCTGCCGCTCGTTTCGATGGATGGACAGCGCTGCATCATGCCGCTTACCGGGGATTTGGTGATATGGTGAAACTCCTTGTTGCCAGCGGAGCTGATGTGAACGCGGCTAAAAATGATGGCGAAACACCGTTGCATCTGGCGGCGTCGAAATCGCATCGTGCTATTGTTGAACTTCTCATTGCAAATCATGCCAACGTCAATGCCAAAACAACTTACGGCAATACTCCATTGCATAGCGCGGCCTACCTGAGCGATCCGGTCGTCGCGGAGATGCTCATTCGAAACAGAGCCGATGTAAACGCGCAAAACAAGGAAGGCTGGACACCCTTGAGGGTTGCCCTTGAGAGCAATCGCGGTCGTGATGTGAATGTCACTCGAGTGCAGATCAACAAATTTGCAACCGTTTTGAAAAATGCGGGAGCTCGATGATGCGAAAAACAGTAATTGCAGTGACGTTAATTTCAACGGTTATCATCGGTCTTCCCGGGGTTTTCGCGGGTAATTTTTCATTTGACTTGGAATCTGGCGCTGTCTGGCTGACCCGCAACGATGTCCGGATCCCGGGCGATTCGGGAACGGCGTTCGATATGCTGAATATCACCGGCACCGGACCATGGGCGGCCGGGCGATTTCATGCAATATATGAATTCAATTCCCGGCATGCCCTTCGCCTGACCCTCGCACCGTTACGGGTTTCCGGCAGAGGAAGGTTCGAGAAGCCCATTCTGTTCGATGATACTGTATTTCAGCCAAATATCGGCACGAAGGGCGTATTCCAGTTTAACAGTTACCGTCTGACCTATCGCTATACGCTGTTCGATTCTGATCGCTGGACTCTGGGATTCGGCGGTACGGTACTCATTCGAGACGCGAAAATTCAACTTGTCCAGAAAGGATTGAAGGACACCAACAGTAATGTCGGTTTCGTGCCCCTGCTGCATCTATATTCCGCCTATCGTTTGAGTGCGGCAACATCGATCGTATGTGATGCGGATGCGGCTGGTTCACCGCAGGGTCGTGCGATCGATGCGGCGCTGACGGTATGCTGGCATCCTTCGCCTGCCTGGTCGTTTTCCGCCGGCTACCGGACGCTCGAAGGCGGCGCCGATAATGACACCGTCTATACCTTCACCTGGGCGCATTACGCCATCGCTGCCGTGAGTTACCGGTTTTAATGCTTTCTTAATCAATTCCTGAAGTATTAATTCGGCACAGACTTCGTTCATATCATCAATATTCTGAATGTATTCGCGTCTTATCTTCGCAGCGATTTCTATTTCGCTTATCATCAAAACAGGTATCTATTGGAAATAGAAGTTGATCCCAGCTTTTCTCTTCTTAAAAAATGATTTTTGTGGGAGACAAATTATCTATGACACGCTATAGTATTAGGGATATCTGGAAAAACTCAAAATTGAAGGGGGTTTGAATGAAAGATCAAGGGCGTTTCATTGGATGGATAGGTTTTTGTATTTTTTCAATGATTATAACGGCTTATGCCATTCCTGGCATGATAAGTTATCAGGGCAAGGTATCTGTTTCGGGGCAGCCATTCACCGGTGATGGGTATTTCCGGTTCCAGATCGTCAATGGCGACGAATCGGTGGCATACTGGTCAAACGATGGCAATAATCCACCAGTAACGGATATTCCGCTAAATGTTGAAGACGGGATCTTCCATATTCAGCTCGGGGATACCGTGATGATGAATGCGATTCCGTCATCGGTATTTCAAAATAATAACCTGTATCTTAAAATTTGGTTTGATGACGGGACAACCGGCATGCAGATGCTGGCACCCAATCAGCAGATCACTTCAGCTGCTTTTTCCTATGTTGCGGACAGAGCTGATAATGCTGACGATTCCGATCGAGTGGATGGGCAGCATTATGATTCAAACTGGCCGACGACATTGTCAAATATCCAATCCGTCTGCGGTGATGATTTCCATGATATTGGAGGTGTTGATGATGATCAGCCGGATGATGACAGCGAGGTGCCGGATAGCATTTCAATTAATAATGGCGGTATTTATTCTATGGCGGGTACTGGTGTTGTCGGCATCGGTACCACATCACCAATGGATCCCCTGCATGTCATGGGAAGTGCCAGAGTCGTGGGTGTCGCGCTTGTTGACGGTCGCGTTAAAACTCAAACAATAGAAGCGCTTTCTATGGATGGTCTTGAGTTGACCGATTCGACGGGAACAACGCTTATCAAACTGAACCATAACGGCAATGTTGGTATCAGAACCGACAATCCTATCGATGATTTTCATGTGTATGGTGATACGTTATGTGAGGGGGGAATAACGGTCAGAGACTCTATAAAAGCGTATAATACTGCCGGTATAAGGTTGCAAACTGCTGTAGGTGATACCGTGGTTCATGTGGATGATAATGGCAATGTCGGTATCGGAACCATCGATCCCGCCAGAAAGCTTGTTGTAGATGGCGAAGTGGAACTGATGGACAAAATCCATGCCGGGGGTCCGAATGGACTGGCAATAGCCACCGATGACGGTATCACTCGGTTGCAGATTGCCGATTCAGGCAATGTGGGCGTGGGTTCATGGAATTCCAATGCCTTGCTTAATGTGGATGGCGATATACGGCTGGATCATACTGTCCGAGCTGCTGATTCAAGTGGTTTGAATCTGGCGACAGATGAAGGCACTTCACGATTGTGTATTACAGATACTGGAAATGTGGGCATCGGTACAACCAGCCCGGATCAGAAACTGGAAGTCAATGGTGCGATACGAGTGGATGACACTATTTTAGCGGGAAATAACAATGGGTTGACTCTGACGAATAATGAAGGAGAAGCGGGATTATATATCTCAGATGATTTGAATGTGGGAATCGGTGTCACCAACCCGACTCAGGAGTTGCATATCGCGGGTGATATTCTTTTGGAAACCATCGGAAGGGTCTTTTTCGCTAATACATCATTATCTCTGGGCAGTTCGTATCCTAACATGGTGGCAAACATACCGGGTGATTTCAGACTGAATATAACGGATGATTTTGAAATCAACAGTACTGATTTTATTGTCGATTGCAATAATGTAAGAGTGGGTATTCGTACCGGCACTCCGGAAACGGAACTCCATGTCAATGGAGATCTGACCGTCGATGACACTATCATTGCCGACGATTCCGGCGGGTTGAAATTCGCGTCCTACGACGGTACGGTCCGAATGACCCTGGATTCCGGCGGTGATTTCGGCATCGGGACGACATCCCCGGGAAGTCACCGGTTGAGTGTCGAATCGAGCTCTTCGGGTGTGGACGGTTCCACCGGGTATTTTTATAATACCAATTCATCGGGTATTGCCCTGCAGGCAGAAAA
>JAFGJC010000053.1 GCA_016929305.1 candidate division CSSED10-310 bacterium
ACCGACCCAGTCAGACGACCCAGTCCAGCGTCTTTTGGCACGACTCCAAGGAGGCGAATTGTCTTCGAGTCAATTGCGTGAGGCACTGGGTCTCAAGCACCGACCGACATTTCGTCGGAATTATCTGCATCCGGCTCTGGAAGCGGGATACATTGAATACACAATACCTGATAAGCCTAACAGCCGGGTGCAGAAATACCGCCTGACATCAGCCGGAGAGAGGGAACTGAAGGAACAAGCAGGAAAAAAGATGAAATGATCGCACAAATCACTGAAATTACGTCATGTATTCGAGGCAATAGCCACTGATAAATCGTCAAATATTGTCGTGGGAAAAATCGTACAGGGGATTCTCTTAAAAATGGTCTAAAATTCAGGTATATAGTTTTCTAACATCGTCCACGCGATAATCATCTGCTTTTGTTTGTGCTGTTTATCGTGAACAGGAGAATTGGCAATAATGAGAATAATACCGAACCCCGATCAATATTCGATACCCAAAAAGCGCGATAAAATCCGTTATATTGGACCAGAATGGACTAAAGATTTTGCGCGCCAAATTCAAACTCAGCTTTCTCCAGAGCCGCGTACGTTAATATTGGACATCTCCCAAGTAGACTTTACCTCTCAGTTCGAGTGGGTAGGCGTCATTGCCTATTTGGAAAGTCTGCTGAAAAATACGCAAAACATTAGCTCCCTAATGATCGACGCAAAAGGCGAAAACGATTTACGAATCGTTCCCATTCAGGATTTAATCAGACACGAGAAAGGGGAAACAATACATTTTACTTTTGTTGAAATCGAAGAATCAAAGAGAATTTATAAAGTTCTTGGTTTTATTGAGTCACTTGGCGGACTTTCTGTTTTAAATCATCCTTACACACAACTTGGCTATCAATGGGTAGGGGCAGATAGGGCGAATCTCCGAGCTTTCTATAGCAGAAAACCCGATGATCCTCATGGGCCAACCGTAATTTTTTCTATGCACCGTATAGAATCAAAAGAACACTGCAGAGCCTTCGTTATAGATCGACCTTTTGGTTACTGGCGTGAGGCAATGGCAGAAAAGTTTCGTAAGGCCTCCGTTTTTTGGTCTGAGGAGTTTTGGCGAGTGATATGCTATGAACTTTCTGCCAATATTTGGGAACATTCAGGCATTACTGGCTTTTTGAGTGCCAGGGTGGTTGAGCCATACGGAGAAGGCAAGGCAGATTTTTTATATCGATGGCAACTCACTTATGGAGATCTTATTGATAAAGAGCAAAAGAGTTGGATGAAGGATGGGCTACTCGAAATTGTTGTAACAGACTGTGGTAATGGGCTCGTAAATACATTAGAGAAAACTTATCGCGAAACTCACAAATTGGATAATTCAACATCTGTAAATGCAAAAGATATCTTATGCTTTGCTTTTGATGAACTCGGAACCTCAAAGAAGAGGGACGATAATTGGGCTACCGCTCGCCATGCCCTATCAAGGATTCTCAGGATAGTTGGAAAGTATGGAGGTTCTCTTCATATTCGATCAGGTGGGTATGATGCCGTTTATAGAGGGAAAGGGGTAAATAGTTTCACACGACTTAGAGATCGAAAGGGCATTGCTCCAACTTTAGATCAAAATTTCGATTTTTTTCTTGGAGGAACTCAATTACAAGTTTTGCTACCTTTGTACACTCCAGACAGAATTTCCTCAGAGATTAACCGCCGCTCAGTGCTCGAGACAGCTTTACCTCATTCATACGAAATTCAGCAAGGACATCCAATTGGACATTTAGTGCCCCTTTTCGAAGAATTAAAGCAGCCGGAACCATGGGTCGGTGAGGAGGAGGCATACGCTTTTCGAACCGCTTGCGAGAGACTTTGCAGGCGTTTACTCAATCGCCGAAGAGATGAGGCAATAGTTTTAGATTTCAGCTACCTGAAATGGACAACGGAACAATTCGAGACCCTATTGCACCTTCTGCAAAACGTGTTGCAGTATAGGCCGGCACTACTTATTGAGCTTGATCTAAACCTGGTCAATCAAGTTGTGGCACTGGAAGAGGTCCTCGCAAGCACACAAATCAGATCTATTTTTTCAGATAAATCAGATGGTTTTGCAGGAAAAGCAATTGGGGCCATAGATATCCAAACTTATTTAGAGACTTATAGAGGAATACACGCGATCTTACTCGGTTTAGATAGGGACGGAAGAAATATCATTTTCGGACTTCCAAATCGAAAGTATGAGAAGGCATTGCTTGAACTTATACATGAATCTCAATCGGCTCACGGTCTCTGTGAATCCCATGGACTGACGGGAGCAGATGAAAATCAACTCAAAGCAATTCTAAACGGGCCAAACTCGATATTTATAAAAGAGAAAGATGGCCGTTGGAAATGCCTATGGAATGAATTTATGCTTGCCGCCCAATATCATAGATCATTGTCGAGAAATTTCGATTACGTAGCCAATAACTGTGGCGCTTGGCGCGGGAGGAAGAAAAAATCTTTTAATGTCGCGCCACCATCCTGGGGAGAAGACTCTGTATTTGAACCTTTCTCAGAATTTCCGGAAACAGAAACTGACACCGGAAAAGAGCTATTTTATCTTCCCTGGGCGCGGGAATGGAGGAATGAGTTTTTAGAATGTGCTCTTATTCTATCACGCGAAAGATATGCAGATGAAGTCGCGCGTCGGCTGATTTTTAGACTGGATCGATTATTAAAAAATGCTGGTCGGTCCCTCCAGGATGTAAAAACTCTCGCTTGTGTTACGGCACCAAGCATGCTTCTAACCGAGGCAATTCACAGGTGTTGGCCTTTAGAGCATTCAGTGCCAACTGTGGCTGACCTGGGCTATTATATTTTGCTGGGATCTAATTTTGATTTGTCTCCTCGCCTATTAGGGTCAGGGGGTATTGTGATTGTGCAGGATGTTATTGATAAACAGAATGTAACTAATAAGTTGATTACGTTTATACAAAGGCAAACTCAATTGGTTGAGGAACAGGATCAAGGTCAAAAAGCTGAAATTATTGCTCAAATCAGTTTTGTTCGTCTTTGCGATCGAGATAATTTAAAAGAGACACGTTCCACAGGGACTGATGAAAAGTGGGTAGCACGTACTGAGACAGGTGCTGAAATTTTGTGTCACAGCATGATCGAAACTCCGCGACCTCTTTCGGGAATACACCCTGATAAAACTAATGAAAGTTCAAGGCTCTTTTGGATTGAACCACGTTCGTTACGTCCTTTTAGATATAGTAGTCTGCGCAGTGAAACACCAGAAACAGACCCCAAACAAAAAAGGCGCAGGGAATGCCTTCAATCTTTCGACGACCCTAAAAATGGGCCCCTATTCTCGGCAGGACATTACGTTTATGGAAATAGGCACTATTCTGTTGTTGTTGACATCCCGCAATTAGCTCGAAGCGAGATCGGATATCAAATGGCATCAGATTTGGCCGCTATATGTGAGGGTGACGAAGCACGAGTTCGTGCTCCGTGGGAAAGACCGGAAGGACAACACCTTAAGGGTGATGTCACAGGGGTGCTTATGCCGCTTCATAGTCAAATACACCATTTATGGCCAAAAATAGAAGCCATCTTAGCCCAACATGGGCGGAGACAGCCTGCATGGTATCTGGCTGCAACGTTGATTTATGGAAGCGGTACTTCCTACCGAATGCCTGAACAACTATCCTATCAACTCCGCTCTGTGGTTGAAAAAGTAAAGCCCGTACAAGCTAATCAGCAACCCATGGATGTCGATAAAATTAGGCTTTTAATACTCGATGACGCAATGATATCCGGTCGGACCGGAGAGACTATAATCGCAAACCTAATGCGTCTTATATCTGAAGTTACAGAGGAAGGTAAATACCCCTCTCCAGTAGAATGGATCCGGTACTTTTCAATCCTTAATCAATGCACTTATGCACGAAATGAGCTTTTTCAGAATATGACGGTTATCGGAGGAGAATTTGGTGTGAATATAGTTTTCGAAGACTTTGCACCATTTATGGGCGTGAAAACTTATGATTCTGACAACTGTGCAAGCTGTAAAAGATACGAGCGACTTAAGATTTTAAAGCGCGAAACTGAATCCCGTCATGCACACGACGCAACATATTGGATTGATAATACTCTTTCGGGTTTATATCCTATAGCGGTTGATGGCCTTGATTTTCATAAGGAGACGAGACGTCCGCTACCAAAATTATTAGATATTCTTCCTCCCCATCATGGAGTTCCATCTCTATACAGCCCAAGATTTGCTGACACAGCGATCTGGCAATTTCAAGAACTAATGTATCTGAACCAGCCGCCAAGTATAATTTTGGAAACCCTATCTGAAGCATTTCCTGAGACAGGACAGGAACAATTAACAAAAACATCTTTCGAAAATGAAAAGGAACAAGGAGAAATATCCTATGAGTATGCGCGTTATAGGTGGGCAGTGTTAGACTGGTGCATCCGCAATTGGACACTTGTGGAATTCGATCGGGCCGAATCAAAATTTTTCCAATGCGTGCGTGAGGAAGTGAATTCCAATACAGTACTCGTGCCATCTATCTTGGAAGCTCTTTCTGGAATGCGTCAAAATGAAGATGTTCGTAAGTTCATGCAGTTTTGCATCCAGCATCTCGCACACCTAGAAAAAGAAAGGGATAGAACGAGTGCGGGCTATTCAGATTTCACTAAACAGGCACTTGATCTTGATATGGCTCTGACTCTTTTCTTTTTTAGTGTTCCTTATGCAGAACTCAAGGATGAA
>JAFGJC010000005.1 GCA_016929305.1 candidate division CSSED10-310 bacterium
ATGCAGACTGAAAAACTGGCGTTTTCGTAAAGGCGCAATCACCCAGCGTTCTACATTTTGCACACTGTTTTCTGATTTCCCTTTATCCTTGTTATCCCGAATTCGGAATAATGGTGATTATCCCGAAGTTTTGCAAATCCCGAATTAGTGGAATGCGAACTGAAAATGAAGGAGTATTGGGGAAAATTGAGGCTAAAACTTCGGGATAATATTTTCACAATGGCTCGGGGATTATTTCAGACCACAAAGCTTCAAGATAAGTTCTTCATTATCCTGCCATATCGGTTCTTCTCCATGCTCACCATTATTTGGATAAATTTTTTCCAGAGCCGCTTTCATCATCGAGGTATCGGTGGAAGCGTAAATATCAGTTGTATTGATACTGACATGGCCAAGGAAATCTTTGATATATGAAAGCGGAATGCCTGCCTGGTATAGATGCATAGCTCTTGTATGCCGAAACAGGTGTGCATGCATTCTCAACGGCACTTCTGAACATGCCTGATGGGCAAATTTTGCATACCGTTTGAGGAAACAAGAAACATTATCATCAGACATCCTGCCTCTGTGACCCCTGATCAGGGTAAAAAAAAGGTGGGCATCATTTTTCATGTCCCTGTCGGGGTGAAATATTTTCAGGTAGACATGCAAATGCGCGATGGTTTTATCCATTAGAGGCACAGCACGCGTTTTATTTCCCTTTCCAGTCAAATAGATACAAGGAGTCTGGTCATCCAGGTGGATATCCTTCAGTTTTAGATCAAGAATTTCCTGGATTCGAGCTCCAGTATCATATAACAGGATCATAAAAAACCGATTACGCATCCCACATCGAGTGGTCGGGTCCGGTTGCTCAAGCAAGACCTTCAAAGCCGTTTTGGACATGTATTCCACTCTGTTTCGCGCTACTCTTTGGGGGCGTATTTTTTGAACATCCAGATAGATGGCCATGAGAGCCGGATCTTCCATTGCGCAATAATGAAAAAAGGACTTCAACGCGGCAAGTCGGTGGTTTTTTGTCGATGCTTTACAATCGCGGGTGTTTTGTAACCAGGCCAGAAACTCCTCAATAACCTCATGCTTGATTTGGTCAAAGTGGATCTGGGTAAAGGCAATCCCCCTTTCTTCCAACATAAACTTCCGGAAGAGGTTGATAGTATCGCGATAGGCTTTGACTGTATGCTGGCTGTAACATCTATTCTTCGGAAGATAAACGGTCAGGAAGCCCCGCACATGCTTGAAAAAGTCATTGTCAGGTTTCACAGTTAACCTCCGGAATCAACCCGGCACAATGTTCACGGGTTTTTTCCTTGAACAGAGGAAAGAATTCTGGAATAAAATGCAGATAGTAATCGGTTTCCGTCAAATGAGCATGACCAAGATACATACTCAAATATGGCAAGAAGGCATTGAGGTCTTTGCCCTCTTTAACCCATAGGTTTAGACGCTTGACAGCGAAAGTATGTCGGAAATCGTGGACGCGGGGCCGATTTCCGCAGCTGATCTGAGCGACCTCGGTTTTATCCCAGAAGAGATGGAACCAGTAATCTATCGTGCTCTTGTTATAGTGTTTGCCATCTCGATTAGGGAAGAATCCGATCCGGCCAGGCAAAATCTGGCTGACCTTAGTATGATAAATCCGGCATAGATTCAATAAATCTTCCGACATCATCACATTGCGGTCCTTGTCGCCTTTTGACTGTCGTATTGTTAGCTTTCCGTTTTCCAGATCCACATCGTCAACATTTAACAGCCTGGCTTCGGAAGGTCGCAATCCACAACAGTACAGCACCCGAAATAATACCGGGATGACAAAATGCCTGACTGGACTATACGAGCTAACCCGACAACGATCAGTTTCTGCAAAAAATGCCCGAAGCTCCTGATCTGTATAAATATGCGGTACATATCGGATCTGTTTTCTGGGGATTCCCGGTGGAATGACATAGGCCTCAATACCAATCCTTATCATGTGTTTTGCCAATTGCCGTACCGGGGTAATCCGGCGAACAAGATAATTCACATGTTCCCCCGGTTTGTGTTCTGCCCAGTGCATAGCCATCGCTTTGGTAAGCACCGTTTCATCGGGATAATTTGTCTTGCAGAAAACGTCAAATGCTTTCAATATCCTGGCAGATGTATTATAGGGATAACCAATGGCTTTTTTCTGTTCGATCAGGCTTTCAATATGGGATTTGAAGTGCCCGGAGAAAGAGGCATTCATCACAACTCCTCCCGGCTGACTTCAATCCCATTCAAGTTCAGCGCACAGACGCGCAAATGATCGAGATCTGTTGACAGATAAACTTTCGTGGAATCCTTGTTTCGATGTCCCAAGATGCTTGAAATGACCGGAAGTGGCGTTTCTTCTGAAAGCAGGCGGGCCGCCACTGAATGGCGAAAACAATGAAATCCCTTCCGGTCTTCCTGCCCTTGCCGGATACCCGCATCTTTCATGATCTTGGAACTGATCCCATAGCAGACAGAATGTCCTGACAGGTTTCTAAAAGGAGCCCGAGTACGCAAAAAGAGATAAGGGTTTTGTGAATCCGGCCTTCCGTTCAGAATGTAATCCGCAATAGCGTTTCCAACATCGGCTAACAAAGGGAGTACAAGTGGTGAGCCGGTTTTTTCTTGAAGAATTTCGATAGTATTGCTATTCCAGTGAATATCCCTCAGTTTCAGGTTGATGATATCAATAGACCTCAAACCGGTCCTGAGAGCCAGAAGGAGCATGGCATAATTGCGTTTCCCCAACGGAGTTGTGCGATCCACCGCATCCAGCAATTTTCGTTCCTCTGCAAGAGTAATGGTAGGAATAATTGCTGTCTTTCTCCCCCAACTGCTGGGAATGGCATTGATCAGACAAGTTGTGGTTAGCTCTTGGCTCTCAACAAATCTGAAGAAAGAGCGAAGTGCCGAGAAGACCGTTCCCATACTGCTCGGTTTGTACCGTTTTGAGATAAACAGAATAAAGAGATGGACATCATTTATCCGGGCTTCCGCTATGTCATTGGTCCCTTTCTGTTCCAGAAATGCGAGAAGTTGCCTTGATATGATTTCATCAAATTGGATAGTCCGATTGCTTTTTCCTTCTTTCTTGAGACTGTTGAGATAATCCCTTTGCAGGAGAACGTAGTTTGGCTGACAGATCTGGGTTGTGAGGGTATGTTTTTGATAATTCCATGTGAGATAGCCCTGCTCATAAAACTCGATCAAACGACGAGTGGCAACACGATAAAGTTTATATCGCCATTTTTTCATGGTTCCAGCATCAAATTTTGCCTTTAGCTCGTTCATGAACTGCTGTGCCAATTGGACTGAAAATACATTCTGATGGTTTTCAAAGAAATAATCAGTTAATGTTCTCCAGGCCATCTGGTACTGATAGGTTGTTGATTGGCTATGCTCAAATGAACAGATAGATTCTTTCGTCTGTTCAATGAGTTTGGATAATAATATTTCATTCATACGTAACACCTCCATAATTTTGATTGGAGAATACCAGTATTTTTTATGGAATGCATGGGTTTAATATGAATGAAAGAATATATTATCCCGAACTTTCACCGGTGCAGTTGCGAAATTTTTGGATGGTTCACGGGGAATATCTATCCAGAATATTACTGGCAATAGAAAATTCGGGATTTGCAAAACTTCGGGATAATCCTTGTTATCCCGAATTCGGAATAAACGCGATAAAGCAAATAGGGATAATAATTATGATAATTACCTGGGAATTTGTAAAGCACCTGAAAAGGATTCGCATGAAAA
>JAFGJC010000054.1 GCA_016929305.1 candidate division CSSED10-310 bacterium
CCCTGGCTGAAAGTGCCTATCCATAAAACTCCTGAACGGTCGATGTATAGAGAATAAATCGTATTATCACTAATTGAAATTGGATCGGTTTTATTATTGATAAAATTGATTAAGCGGTCTTCTTTTCCAATATATTGGAATAATCCTTTTGATTCAGTAGCAATCCAAATTCTATCTTTATTATCAATTAGTATGTAGTTTCTGTTGTTGGGAGTGACATTAACTTTACCTGGATCTGCTCTTTCATAGCGATCCGTTTTTTTATTATAAAAAAGCTTTATAATTCCGTTTAGATCTGAAGTAATCCATAGATAGCCCTCTGCATCCTTAGTGACTGATACTATATTGGAATTAGTTAGCACTACATCAGTTTTAAGGATTTTATTGTTTTTCCTGTCAAAATAATACAAGTAATCTGCAAATAACAATAATTTCCCATTGTCATTTTCATAGGTGTTTGTAAAGGGTAAGGTGTTCGTCGTATTATAAAACCGTTTGAAACAGGTTACTGTTTTATTGTTGAATCTTTTATTGACAATGAGATTAAGGGCATTATCCGTACAAATCCAAATATTCCCCGATCTATCCTGATTAATACTGAAAATTACATTACTGCTAATAGAGGTTGAGTCTTCGGGGTTATGTCTAAAGTGGGCAAATGTTTCAGTTTCAGGATCGAATTTATCAAGTCCGGCATTTGCATTGTTGATAACCCAGATATAACCGTCATTATCTTCATATAAAAAGAAACTTCCGTTATCGCTCAAACTAGAACTGTCATTTTCAATATGCCTGTATATCTTAAAACTATAACCGTCATACCTGTTGATTCCATCAAACGTGGCAAACCACATAAATCCTTTTTTATCCTGAATTATATAGGATACTGTAGAATGGGATAGACCATCTTTTGTTGTAATTCGTTCAAAAGTAAGATTTGCTGTTTGTGAATAAATAGAACTGTTGAATAAAAGTGCACAACCTGACGTAACAGGGTACATGAAATAAAAAAGAAAATGGATGATTTTCATTGTTGAACTTTTCTTTATCAATGTCATTGAACATCACCCTTGATTAAATGGTAAAATAAAATGTACTCCCTTTTCCTTTGCCCTCGGATTCCACCCGGATTGTACCACCGTGCCGCTCTACAATTTTCTTGCAAACCGCCAAACCGATGCCGGTGCCTGAATATTCATCCCGCCCATGCAAACGCTGAAATATTCCGAATATTTTATCCTGATATTTGGGATCAATACCGATGCCGTTATCCTGGATGGAAAATTCCCGGCTCTCTTTTAATTGTTTCGCCTGGATATGGATGACCGGTTTCTGTTCGCAATACTTGATGGCATTCCCGATCAAATTCTGGAACAAGCGTTCGATCTGACTTTTATCTCCATGAATGGCTGGCAAAGGTGAATGCGTAATCGTGGCCTGTTTTTCTTCGATAGTGACTTTCAGGTTCAACCGGACCTGTTGGAGCATCTCTTCACAATCGATATCCTGAAATTCTTCACCCTTCGTGGTCACCCGCGAATAGCTCAGTAAATCGTTGATGAGACGACGCATGCACTCGGCGCCATCGACAACAAAATCGACGAATTCCAATGCATCCTCATCGAGTTTATCTCTGTAACGTTGAACGATCAGGTTCAGATAACTGGTAATCATGCGAAGCGGTTCCTGCAGATCGTGAGAGGCTACATAGGCGAACTGCTCCAGCTCTTCGTTGGACCGCTTTAATGCAATCGCATTCTCTTCGAGTCGTCTTTTCTGCACTTCGAGTTCTGTGTTGATGGTTTTCAGTTCTTTCGACTGCTGTACCAGCGCTTCCTGTTTATTACGAAGCGCCTCCTCCATCTGTTTTCTTGCAGTGATGTGATGGCCCACGCCAACCAGGCCGATGATCTTTCCTTTATCATCTCTCAGAGGTATTTTCGTGGTCAGTGTCCATTGAGGATTGCCTGCGGAATCCACAGCGAATTCTTCTTTATCAATGATTGCCTGTCCTGATTCCAGAACAGCGATATCATCCGTGGAATATTGTTTAGCCAGCTCTTTTGTATAAAAATCGAAGTCGGTCTTCCCGACCGCATCCTCCGGCTGATTCAAACTCAGCTTGCGACATACAGCCGCATTGGTGATGACAAATCGGCCCTCGGTGTCTTTCACATAGATGCGATCTGGAACACTGTCAATTACCAGGCGCAAGAGGAAGCGTTCTCTCGCTACAACTTTTTCAATCCGCTTCTCTTCGGCCCGTTTTCGATTCTGTTCCAGCCGTTTATATACGCGGAATAGAATGCCGGCAAACAGCATCAGGAGGATGAGTTTAAACCAGATCGTCTGCCAGAATGAAGGGTGGATAATCAACGTCATCGATACGCCTTCTTCATTCCAGATGCCATCACTATTCGATGCTTTCACTTTAAAAGTATACTCTCCAGGCGGCAGGCTTGTATAGGATGCAGACCGAAAATCCGCGCTTGTCTCAACCCAGTCTTTATTGAATCCCTCAAGTTTGTAAGCATATCTGTTCTCATCGGGTTGAGCATAATGCAGGGCTGCAAATTCTATGGATAAGATATTGTTGTTATGGGACAGAAAAATCTCGGATGTTTCGTTGATTGATTTCGTCAGGATGATATCGTTATTGATTTGCTCACCTATTTGGACGGATTTGTAAAACAATTTGAAATCGGTGAAAATGACTTTGGGAGGAAAAGGATTCGATTTGATACTATCCGGATAAAATGCATTAAAACCGTGATTGCCGCCAAAGTATATTCTTCCGTTTTGATCCCTAAAATAGGCATTGTGCCAGAATTCATTGCTTTGCAGGCCATCCGTTGCATCATAATTAATAAATGAATCTTGTACTGTATTGAAATTTGAAAGGCCATGTCCTGTACTCAACCATAAACTTCCCTCATTATCTTCAACAATACCAATTATTCCTTCACTCGGCAATCCATCGTTAATGTGGTAAGAAAAAAACTCCAGGTCTTGATCCGTATCCAAGTGTCTGAAATTGTTATTTTTTCTAATGACTTTGTTTAATCCGCCGTTTGTCCCAATCCACATCGTTCCCGAGTGATCCTGATACATGACATGAATGGTATTATTGCTAATACTTTTGGGATTTCTATCTTCATGCTTATAGTTAATGAACCTGGGATGTGACTTGTATTTTTCTTTAACCGGTAATATGCTTAAGCCCTCACCGTGTCCTCCAACCCAGATATTACCGGCATGATCTTCTGTAATAGACCAGACAATATTATCACATAAACTCAAAGGATTGTCCGGATCATTCCGAAAGAATGCAAATACATCTTCTGTTTCATTATACCTCCAGAGACCGGCATCCCACGTGCCTCCCCAGAGTGTGCCCTGCCTGTCTTCAAGAATAGAAAAAGTCCAGCGATCCAAGTTGTATCTTTTAATGACCGGAGCCTGATTTGAACCATATTCTTCAGGAATAATTTTTGAGACGGAACCACCAGCGCTTCCTGCCCAGACTTCTCCGTTTTTTCTTTGTACAAGGCTCAGAATACTGTTTCCGCCAATCGAGTTGTTGCTTTGTGGATTGTATTTATAGTGTAATACGTCGTAACTTTTCTCATCGTGGAAGATAAATCGGTTAATACCCCCGTCCAAATCATTGCCTACCCATAATTCACCGGGCCTGGCACTGTGAATCGAGGAGATCACATTCCCGCTTAATGTATTCTTGTCTCCCGGTATCGCTTGAAAGTGATCAAATTGTTTTCTATATAAATTATATTTACACAGGCC
>JAFGJC010000055.1 GCA_016929305.1 candidate division CSSED10-310 bacterium
AATACCACGATGCTTTCAGTATCATGGCTGCTCTGTCTCTGGAAGCATGCGGATTCGCAGAAAGAGGAAAAGCACCACGTCTCGCCTTGGACGGAGAGATTATGCCTGCAGGACGCCTGCCGGTCGCCACTTTCGGAGGTTTGAAAGCACGCGGACATCCGGTGGGAGCTACCGGAATGTATCAGCTCGTTGAGATCGTACAGCAGCTTCGAGGCACAGGCGGCCCCAACCAGATCGACGGTGTTCGTGTCGGAATGTCACAAAATATCGGAGGAAGTGGTTCGAATATTCTGGCTCACATCCTGCGAGTCGATTCATAAACACATTGATTCTACAGCCGTATTTACCAGGATTTTCCTGATTTTTTATCACAAAACAACAATGATGACCTGGGTATGGAAAAATACATTCCAGGTCATTTTTTTAATTCAATATCACCGGCAATTGATGTTTGATATAATTTACATAAACAAGCCCCAAAATGGCTGGCAAATCAGAAAGGGGATAATCAAATGGAATTTCACATTTCAAGGAAAGCAAGAGATAAATACCAGTTCGACCAATCACTGTATCAATTTTCAGGAAATGTTATCTTTTCCGATTTTTATACAGTGCGTCAGTTTGCTCAAAAGATCAATGAGAAAAAAGACCTGTTGTTATACCCTGAACAGGCTGTGAAAGCCAGCCAGATCAATGCCTTAGGGTTAATTGATGAGATTTTACATATTGTCTTCGCTCTTTATCGGGAACAAAAAGCGCCAGATGTTACCGACAAAGCTTTGAAACATCTTCAAAACAAGTTAGGTAATGAACAGGTCGAAGCCATACTCAAGTCATTTCTCGTGGAATTCCCTCCGCTTTCTGTTTATAAAAAAGAAATGAACATGGAGCAATATCTCGCTTCGTCCACCGATGGAATATCGAATCGAGCAAATACTCTGGAAGAAATCATCATGTTGTGGCTGTCAAATAAAAATCCGGCCTTCACACCCTATAATGAGCTTTTTTCCGATGAAACCCTGCAAAATCGCTCAAAATATCTGCAATTCATGGCTGAGTTACAATCCTTTTTTGACACACAGCCCTTTTTTGGGCCGGGAAATCTGCAGCTGATCGATATGTTACAAAGCCCGGCTCTTGCAGCTCCCTATTCGCTTCAGGGACAGCTTGATTATATACGTATGCACTGGGCTGATTTGCTTGGCCGTCACCTTTTCCGCCTGTTGACCGGTCTTGACCTGATCAAAGAAGAAGAAAAGCTACATCTTCCTGGCCCCGGTGAAATTCCGGTTCCAACCTACCAGTCTGGCCTGGACGATGAAGCAGAAAGATTCAGTGAAGATCGTGAATGGATGCCGCGGCTGGTTTTGGTTGCAAAAAACACGCATGTCTGGCTTGACCAGCTATCAAAAAAATATCAGAAAAAGATATCAAGACTGGATGAGATCCCGGATGAAGAACTGGATATTCTGGCACGCAGGGGCTTTACCGGTTTATGGCTGATTGGAATATGGGAAAGAAGCCGCGCTTCCGCAAGAATCAAACAGCTTTGTGGAAATCCCGAAGCAATTGCTTCAGCCTATTCATTGATGTCCTATCATATTGCAGCAGATCTGGGTGGAGAATCATCGTATAACGACCTTCAAAAACGCGCCTGGCAAAAAGGAATCCGGATGGCCAGCGATATGGTGCCCAACCATATGGGAATCGATTCTGACTGGGTTGCTGATCGTCCCGACTGGTTTCTTTCTCTTGATTACTGTCCATTCCCCGCCTATTCCTTCAATGGAGAAAATCTATCTTCACATGATAATTGTTCCATCTTCATTGAAGACCACTATTTCGACAGAACGGATGCTGCGGTTGTTTTTAAACATATCGACCATTCATCAAACCGCACCCGTTTCATCTACCACGGCAATGATGGAACCAGTATGCCGTGGAATGACACCGCTCAATTGAATTATCTCAATCCGGAAGTACGAGAAGCTGTCATTCAGACCATCATAAAGGTAGCAAAAAAATTCCCCATTATCCGCTTCGATGCAGCCATGACTCTGACGAAACGTCATTACCAGCGCCTGTGGTTCCCTGAACCGGGCAGCGGCGGCGATATTCCTACACGTGCTGAAAATGGAATGAGCAAAGCACAGTTTGATGAAAAAATACCGGTTGAATTCTGGCGCGAAGTTGTTGAACGGATTACCTCTGAAGTCCCAGATACTTTACTGCTGGCTGAGGCTTTCTGGCTGATGGAAAGCTATTTTGTTCGCTCTCTGGGCATGCACCGGGTTTATAACAGTGCCTTTATGAACCTTTTGCGCGATGAAGATAATGCCAGATATCGCATGGTAATGAAAAACACTCTGGAATTCGACCCGGAAATATTAAAACGTTATGTCAACTTTATGAATAATCCCGACGAACGTACTGCAGTCGACCAGTTTGGAAAAGATGATAAATACTTTGGTATCTGCACCCTGATGTGCACCCTTCCGGGCCTGCCCATGTTTGGACATGGACAGATCGAGGGATTTTCAGAGAAATACGGCATGGAATACCGCCGTTCCTATTGGGACGAACAACCTGACGAATGGCTGCTAAAACGTCACGAAAAAGAGATTTTCCCATTATTACATCGCAGGGCATTATTTGCCGAGGTCGCCAACTTCCTGTTATATGATTTCTATACAGTTGACGGTATTGTCAATGAAGATGTATTTGCCTATTCCAATCGCTCTGGCAATGAACGAGCACTGGTTGTCTACCAGAATCGTTTTGCAAGTACACAGGGTTGGATTCGCACATCGGTTGGTTTTTCTCAAAAGAGCGCTGACGGAGAACGCAATATCGTTGAATCAACTCTCGATAAAGGATTGAACATTCATCCAAACGAACATTCATACCTGTTATTTCGTGATGTCATCACAGGGCTTGAATATATTCGTTCGACAATAGAAGTATGTAATCAAGGCTTATTTTTTAATTTGAACGCCTACCAGCACCATGTTTTTGTTGATTTTCGTGTCGTCCATGACGTTGATAATTCTTATAAAGATATTTGCGAGTACCTGAACGGCCAGGGCGTTCCT
>JAFGJC010000056.1 GCA_016929305.1 candidate division CSSED10-310 bacterium
CACGATACCGTAGATAAAGTGAATGCGGGATTTGCAACGGAGGTTACTCGAGCTGCAGTTGCTGCGGTCGCTTTTATGGCATATCCCGCTCATAGCCCTCCCACACCAACTCCCGGACCGGAAACAAACATGGAGTTGATTTTAAATCAGACACAATTTACTCCTGGAGATTTTTTCCGTCTTGATGTTGCATACTGGAATCAATCCGTCGAAGCCGTGGATGCCGTTATGGCGGTTATTTTGGAAATAGACGGTAGGTTTTGGTTTTATCCGTCATGGAGCGGTTCAGTTGATTATCAGCCAATGTATTTCCCCGCTGATCTCGATCGGTCAGAGGAGACGATTGTCGAGTTTGTTTGGCCGGAAAGCACATTACACAATGACAATGCCCGATTCTGGGGTTTTCTGATGACACCTGATTTGTCAGCTGTTATTGGTGAGGTTGACCAGATAATGTGGAGATTCTGATCGATCAGTTATTGCGTTTTTTGGGTTGTTTCCCCAAAACCGCATGCTGACCGCGGATTTCAGCTTCAACACGTTTTTCCCAGAGTTTTTCCTGTATTTCATGAGCTTTTGCTCGGCAACGGGCGGCTTCCTTTGGATTGTTCAGCCGCTGATAAATCACACTCATCGCTTCCCATGCGGGAGCAAACAGCACGTTTGTCTCGACACACTGCTTGAACATCCTCAATGCTTCCTCCGCAAATCCTTTTTCCAGCAGTTTTTTACCTTGGTCAAAATAGGATTCGAGATCGTGCAGACTTGATTCATAGCGTAACTGAATCATATCCTCTGTTTTCACAGTCAGTACCGAACAAGGCAACTCCCGAAGTACTTTCTTGGCAACACTTCCGATAAAAAATCTTGCCTGACTCGATAAACCCATGGTTCCCATCACCATCAGATCACACCGCAACTCCAGCGCCATGTCGATGATTTGTATGTGCGGTATACCTTCCCGAATTTCCTTGAACCATGTCACCCCTGTGAAATCAAAACCTTTTAAAAAATCAGATAATTCAGATTTGAGTTTTGTCACCCTCTTTTTTGCGGATATCTGCTTCAATTGAAATATCCCGGCAGGAGGCAGGACCGTCATCACTGTTAATTCAGCGTCAAACTGACGCGCCAGCGCTAAAGCATGCTTCAAACCTCTACGTGAATGCTCCGAAAAATCAATCGGGCATAGAATTCTTTTCACTGGAGGTTTGAAGCCGCGTCTCACAACCAAAACCGGTTTCGTCGAATACTGCAGGATCTTTTCGGCCGTCACACCGAGTATGAATTTCTCACTGAACGATTTCTCTCCGGAACTGATCACAATAAGATTGACATCTTCCAGTTGAGCTGTGTCAACGATGATTGATGCAGGCTGCCCTGTTTTGATAAATATTTTTATATCCGCGATACCGTCAGCCGAAAGATCGGTTTTTATCTTTTCCAATTCAAAGGATGCTTCTTTCAGCTCCGGCTCGGTAACTTCTTGATTCGGTTGCGTTCCTGGAAAGACATGCAGAATCTTCAGGGATGCATCAAATGACTTTGCAAGGTAACCCGCGTAGGTTTGTGCATAAGATGTCGCAGATGTGAAATCCGTAGCCAATAGCAGCGAATTTATGACTTTCATGATTGAACTCCCACGTCTACTCAGTCAATAGATGAACATCAGCTTAATCGTTCCGGTAATATCTACAAGAACTATGGTGATCGAAATGCCAGGGAAAATCAACGATATTTTTTCAGTATCATATGCTATCATCCGGACATGAAGAAAATGCGTGCTTTTGTCATTCTGTATGGTTTGCCAGGGATATTGCCGGTCATTTTTTTATCGGCTTGTGTACCTAAACTACATCGAATTTCAGAGGAATCCTGTCCTTATGGGTTACCGGATAATGTGATACGGATATTTACCGGTGAACACGAATTCCAGAATGTGTTTTTCGATAAGTATCTGCAGGCATCAATCATGCAAAACCGTCATGATGATCTGTTTTTATTAAGGCCGGGCTGGTTGAGTTCCAGACGGTATCATTGGCAGACCTATATCAAGCATGATGTCATTTCACTGATGTATGAAACTGAAGATCGCTGGTTGATCAGAATACAGTCCTGCCATGACTGGACAGAACATTTTACAAAGACATGCAAGGATTGGTGGGTTATCTTGGATCGGAAATCCGGCCGCATCATCCGGACATTTGAGCCTGATGGATGGATACGACGAATGCATGTCGTTGATCAGGTTGTATATTTTGAGGTTGAGACGGATAATGGGATACCTGCGATGATTTGTCTTCCAATCGAAGACAAGCAGTTATCGGAAATTCACCAGGACTCGCTGTTAAGGGCTATCGAGCGTCGACGCTCATCGGAAGCGCTCAGGTATATTGCAGATGGAGCGGATGTGAATATAAAACGCTACGACGGTAACACGGCGTTGCATCTGTCAGTGGCAGCAGGCTTGCCGGAGGTTGTGACGTGTTTGTGTAACGCGGGTGCTGATGTGACTGCATTAAATGCTGAGGGCCGACAGCCGTTGGTTTATGCGGTGATCAATCAGTATGCCGATATCGCCCGGACACTTCTGGAATCCGGTGCCGATCCCAATGCATATGACAACTATCCTAAAGACAGATCACGCTGCCCGGCATTTCGCACATTGCTGATGTATACGATCAGCAATAATGACGCGTCGGGCTTTAAGGTGTTATTGAATCATGGAGCGGATGTAACGAAACCTTCTTACGATGGGAACACGCCGCTTCATATTGCTGCGGAAGAGAATCGAATGAAAATGGCTGATACACTGATCGAGCGGGGTGCTGCGGTTGATATTGGAAATATTCGAGGTGAGACGCCTCTCCATCTGGCGGCAGCGCGGAACGCGCTTGCCGTTGCCCGCCGTTTGATCCAGCATAGCGCCAGGGTCAACATGGCGGCGGACAACGGCGACATGCCACTGCATGTCGCCGCCAGGTGCGGTCATCTGAAGATGGTGATGCTTCTGGTTGACAGCGGTGCTGATTGCCATGCAACGAATGATTTGAAACAGACGCCCTATGCAGCAGCACTCTTTTGGAATCGTCCGGATATCGAGCGGTACCTTAGCGGGAAAACCTCAAAGCCTGCCAGCCCATAAATGATTATTGTAAATATTTTAGTGATCTTTTAGCTTGCGGACTGCACCAGGATCCTCAGGATCCAGTTCCATAACTTTCCGGGATACCTCCATCGCTTTCTCTTTTTCTCCATGCAACCGATAAGCTTCTGCAAGACTGAGGTAAACAGCGGGAACATCCGGAAATTTATCGGCGTTCAATCTGAAAACGGATATTGCCAGATCGATCAGATTTTCTTCGATCAATGCGTAACCAACGGTATCCAGCGTTTCTTCATCCTGGAGAATCCAATTACCTGAATCCACAAGTAAAGGAAGGCTCTTAACGGTAACCTCAGGAGTCCGTTCGACCATGTCTGCAAAAATCAGATCGGTGGTTGTTTGCCGGGGAATTGTATATGGTTTGCCACAAAGTATGGATTCGATACCCGATATCAAAGAAGGATCGGTGCTGTCCAGATTGGAAAGAATGAGTATGGTGATATCATCGTCAGGTATATAGCTGAAGCTGGCATAAAAACCGTTCCCGGCTCCCAGTACGCTGATCGTCTTTTTCTCGCAGTAAGTTTTTTCCGGATCCATAAACCGCAGGCTATAACCGTTCTCTCGAAAATGGTGATTGTAAAGCAGCAATAATGATTTCCTGGAAATCAGTTTTCCGGAATTGAGTGCATCTGTGAAGCGCCAGACATCCTGGATATTTGAAACGACACCTCCCAAAGCATTCGCCGGAATATCCGAAACGCGATACGAATGAGTTTTCTTTATACCATAGGATGAATAACCGGTTACTGGATCCGTATGAGCGGTATCGCGGGTTGTGCTGGTATGCGTCATGGCAAGCGGATCCCAGATGGTTTCTTTGATAACCGTGAAATAAGGTTTTCCATGGATCTTTTCAATAACAGCTCCAAGCAACAGATAATTCGCATCACCCTGCGTAAGATGGGTTCCCGGCTCCCAGAGAAGTTCTGATTTTGTAAGAGATGGAAGGATATTGAGGTGTCCGGAGAGATTTGGTGAGGCAAACGCCGATTCCGGATAGTTTACTGTTTGTTTTATCCCACTCGTTTCAAGCAGCAGATGATGCAAAGTGATCTTTGATCCCATAGGTTCAGGAAAATCGGGGAATATGGTATTTAGGGGATCGTTGAGTTTCAGTTTGCCGGCATCCGCCAGTTGTAGAATGGCGATCACGGTGAAGAGTCTGC
>JAFGJC010000057.1 GCA_016929305.1 candidate division CSSED10-310 bacterium
CTACGGCAAATTTTATGTCCCATGGCTTGTTCGGGAGAACAGTACGCCGGTGTCAGGCTTTGTGAGCTTATCCGGTGCGTCTCTTTTGATTGGCTATCATTTATGAGCCCGGCAACCGTTTTTCGTATTTTAGCTATTCCGAAATCCGTTATTTTCGCAGTCCCGTCATATGTCAGAAGTATATTTCCCGGTTTGACATCCTGATGAATGACACCCTGTCCATGTGCAACCTGGAGTCCCCATGCTGCCTGAATGACAATGTCAAGAATTGCCTTAATATCCGTCAGCTTTTTTTCACGTATCCATGAATCGAGCGATCCACCTGAAATGTATTCGGAGAAAATGACAAGTTGTTTGTTGATCGTTCTGAAAAACCGGCAACGGACGAGGTGCGGGTAATCGGGAAGGTCGATCCACGTACGCAACTCCTGCATTAACATCCGTCGTTTTGTAATGTCATGCAGCGTTGCCGTATGTAGTGTCTTTACTGCAAATTCCCGATCATCATAGGTTCGTCGAACCCGGTACACCGTTCCGGTGCCACCGGATCCCAGAAGATGCTCAATGTTGTAATACGTAAACAAAATTGTTCCGGGTGACCATTCCAGCGGTACCCGTTCAGTCGATGTCATCAACGCTATTGGTGAAAAGCGGCTCGATACCTGACCTCGGATCATCAACCCCCCCTCGAGAGTTTTGTCCAGCGAATCTCTTCTCGTTTAAGATTAAGCAAAATTCTTACCAAACACGAAGAATTAGCGTGTCTGAACAAAATTCTAATATGCTACGATCGATCACCCTGTAATATTCATTATACTATTCTGCCTCACCGGTATTTGTTTCCTGTTGACAAGATCAAAGCTGAAAACAATATTAATGTAAGTCATAAAAAGGCAAAAAAAGAGATGCATATTTTAACTGCTAATCAAATTATCACAACAAAGGAGGTTGTCAGTATGAAGCGCAGCGCATTGTTGATCCTTGCGGTAATGATCACAACTTTTGGAACCAGCGGTGTTCAGGCAATCCAGACGATCAAGGAACATCCCGTAATCAGACCTGTTCCCGGATTTACGGTTCAGAATGAATATTCCGAACATAAATCCTACCATGTTTACGGGTTCAGGGTGCTTGACGCTGCTACCGGAAATCTTGAAACAAAAAATGTTAGCGGCGAATACTGGTATTACTATTACGAAGCGCATGACAATGATGGTAATATTGATCAATCGATTTCTTTTATAGAGATTGTTGAGAATTTTAAGGCAGCAGCCACTGAAAAAAATGGCACCGTTCTTTTGCAGGATGATATCAATGGTTATCTGACGTTCACGGTGCCATCCGATACCGGCGGAATGATCTGGTGTTTTCTGGAAGCTGGTACTGGAAGCTATTCAATTTATATCGTGCAGGAAAAGGCATTTACGAAGAAACTGACATTCTCTGCTGATGAAATTCAACGGGAATTGGATGAGAAGGGCAGGATTGCTATATATGGTATTTTGTTTGATCTGGACAAAGCCGATCTGAAGCTTGAATCGATCGCACCTCTTCAGGAAATGGTAAAATTGCTGTTAACAAACCCGGAATTGAAAATCGAGATACAAGGTCACACCGATAATCAGGGAGATGAAGCGCATAATATGAGACTGTCCGAAGCAAGGGCGAACAGTGTTAAAATCTTCATGACGCTTTTCGGTATCGATGCTCAGCGACTGACTTCAAAAGGGTACGGTCAGTCCATGCCCATTTCCAGCAATGATACCGATGAAGGCAGGCAACTTAATCGGCGTGTGGAGCTGGTCAAACGCTGAAACGTAAACACGCCAAATCCAGTTTATGGTTTTATTTTATCCAGCTCAGTGTTTTCCGGATGGTTCAAGAGGGTCACCGTGCCATCAAATCCATTGATTCGAATTCGATTCCCGGTTTTGATACGCCGGGTAGCGCCAGTCACGCCGACTACCGCGGGAATTCCGTATTCTCTGGCCACAATTGCACCATGCGACAAAACCCCGCCAACCTCCATGACAAGCCCTTTGGCCAAAAGAAATAAAGGAGTCCATCCTGGATCCGTTGCGGGAGCCACGAGGATTGAACCCGGCGGGAATTCCCCGGCTTGATCGACCTTTTTCAGCAAGTATGCGATTCCGGTTACAGTTCCGGAAGAGGCAGCTGTTCCCCTAAGCGTCATCGCTTTATTGTCAAAATCGTCACCTATGTCAACCGTTAATCCGTCACTTCGCACGACAAATGGCGGCTCCTCGCTCCTGAATGTTTCCCATTCCGTTTTCCTTGACAGCGTTTTAAAACGAAGACTTTCTTGATCTTGATAGGAGTTTGTCGATAGAGTTTTAATCTCATGAAATGTAAGGAAAAAAATATCTTCCGGTGTATCAATCAAGCCCTGTTCGGTATATCGGTTTCCAATTTCAAGGAAAATTCTTCGCGTTCCGTTGTAGAGCTTCATGGCATAATGTTTCGGATTTTCACGTAACAATAGGTTCGTCTGATATCGTCGAACCATATTACGGAATAACCATCGTCTGATGGGCAGCAAACGGTCCAGCCAATGGGTGCTGAATTTTTTTTCCACAGTTTCAATAACCGATTGGCGTTTCTCCGATTGTATTTGAAAATGCTGTAATGGATTTATGTCTGAGGATTTCATGCGAAGGTACTGACGGATCATTGTCAGGATAAACGAGGGATCTTCCCGCCACCGTGGCACGGCTAGATTCATCTCTTCCGCGCAACGATGACCGAACAGCTTCAAGAATGTAGTCAAACGGGTTACAAATTCACGCCCGTCAATGCATGTGTCCATCAGTTTCTTTAATTTCTCCGGGTTTTCTTCTTTGAAAAAGGGAAGGATTGTATCCGGAACCTGTGAAAGGGAATACATTGCCAGAGCACATTCCATGGTTTTATTTCCGTCTAAACCGGCAGCGAGATCATTAATTGATACCTCTGGCAATCCCTTCAAAAGCCAGTTTAATACGGCAACAGATACCCACAGTTTGCTAATGGCAACGGCAAGCCACGGGAAATATTGTCTGACCACTTCGCTGGTGAATCGAGAGATTATTTCAATAAGTTCCTGAATCGAGTACTTTTGCTGGTCAATCGATTCGTATTCGGTTCCTCTGTTCCAGGCATTCTGGAAAAAGTGTTCGATACGTTTTGAAGAGGCGAACCATGGATGCCGGATGATTTGGAAGCATTGCATGAACACGGGCAACCAGAAACCAGTGAACGTCCGCGGAATATCCGCTCTGACCATTTCACCGCTGCGAGTGAGGTGTTGAAACAGACGGCTAGTGTTTTCATCCAGCAAATTATGCATGAACCGGAATAATGTACTATACAGCGGATGTCCCAAAACAAGATTCATATTCCAGTAAATCCTGCCGTATACGAGATCAACGATATAGCTGTATTTGTGAAGTGGTGAATCGGGTGAAAGTCCGAATAGGGTTTCGTTAACGGGAGGAATAATTGTCTCAGTAAAATACGTCCAACTCAGCGGTGCTTGGGGATATGACATAACTTCACGGGTATTCCAATTTGACCAGTAAACATTGGTATTTTTAAACAGATCGGGTGTTGATGGGTGTCCCCAGACGACCGGAATGGTCTTTGGGGAGTGAAATGTTGTTATAGAACGGCTTTGAAAGAGATAAATACGGTTTTGTAAACATCCCCACTCAATATCCTGAGGTGATCCGAGAAGTCGTTCCACTTGCAATCCCTGTTGTGTCAGTGTTTTTATCTCATCATCAGACACATGGCAGGTTTGTCCCGATGCTGATGTAATGCCGTCGTTGTCTGCAGGATTGGTAGATTTCACCGTTATTGTTTGACGGTCGATAACAAGCTTGACAGGATTTATTTGCCCTGAAACGACTGTTGAAACCGGTCCTTCGGCTATGTCAATGACCATTTCTTTGTTCGATCCAGTAATCGGATTTACGGTAAAAATTACTCCGGAAAAGTCGCAGAGAATATAACGTTGGATAATGACCGCCATAGCAGGTTGTTCATTCATCAAATTATTTTTGATGCGATAGCTGATGGCGCGAACGGACCACAGTGAACACCAGCAGGTTTTGACTGCCGTCAGCAGCGATTCCTCGCTGCTAATGGCAGTAATGGAATCATACAGGCCGGCAAAGGAAGTTTCCGGTAAATCTTCAAGAGTTCCGCTGGATCGGGCAATAACCGATCGATCACATTCTGGTTCAATGACTGAGATGAGTTTACCATAAGCCTCTTTAACCGCATGTTTCATCCGATTCGGTAACATACATTGTTGTATCGCCTTGACGATCGCATGGCTGCAACCCGTTATAGTATGTAATGCCGGTTTACTGAATGTTTTTGGCAGATCGTCAACAAACGGGTATAAAATATCATCGCCGATACAGTGCCGGTAGAATGATGCAGGTATGACGAAACCTTCAGGAACTGAAAATCCTCCACGGAGTAACCTGCTCAGAATCACAGCCTTGCTACCGACGTCAGGCAGGTCTCCCGATGTTACTTCCCTTAACCACTTGATTCCAGAGCTCATATCTGCTTGAAAGAATCATATCACATGAACAAAGCCGATTAATATCTCTTAATTTCCGGGCATGTTTCCATTGAGTTGAAATGGAACCTGAACCAGATCACTGACAGGTGCACCGATCACCGGATCCAAAGCCAGCAACCAGAATCTTCCGTTGATTTCGAATGAACCTTCCGGACAGACAAAATCAAGAATCATATCCCAATCACTCCGGCATTCGAGCAGATCAGCAACTTCAAAATCAATTTCCGGATTCCAGGAAGGCCAGAACCAAAATCCTCCGGCAATATCCATGGCGATCATCTGAATGATCTGCCGGTTATGACACAGATTGGTCCATGTAACACTGAATCGAAAGGGATCACCGCAGTGATGCCAACCTGATTCGGGTGTGTTTATGAAAGGATGAATTTCAACGGAATCGCATGCTGTTCCCAGCCATGGACAGTCATTGAATTCCCTGGTATCGAAAGCACTGTCATTCAGCGGTCGAATCCGGTATTCATCGAATGAATAGTCCAATAGACCTGTGATACTGCAAAAAGTCGTGCCGGGTAAGCCGTTGCGAAATATCAGATGCCATTCCTGATCGTAACGATCGACCACCAATAATCCTAAAGGATCAGATATATCAGTTACTGTAACCCCTTCGATAACGACCATGCAGTTGACTAGCTGATCCAATGGCGATTCAGGTACCATCCGGTAGGGATCGGGATACTGCCAGGCACAATCCCAAACATCGAAATGCATTTCAGGTGTGACAAATAGTTCAATCACACCGTAATACTCCTTCACGGTGCCGCATACCGACGCGCATTGCCCGCGTTTAACTTGAAATAGTTCTTCAGTGTCGTAACAGACCAGTCCACATGGAAGCAATCCCTCATATTCCTCCAGAACGGTCGTAAAGGGTCCGAGTCTACCGGTCTCGATAGAACAAATACCCGTCACCCGAACGAGATCTTCCAGCTGAATTCCATTCAGATGCACGACATCACAGACCGTCACCTCCGGTATACCATCACCATAAACGGTTGGAATGCAAACTGCGAATAATGACAATAATTGAAATAAAAATATTCCTCTGCGTTTCATCTGTATCTCCTTTTGAGTTAGTATATCAAAATTTGAACATTGTTGTCTGCCGTATAGGGTAAAATAGACATTCTCTTCCGGTTTTTCAGAAGATCCAGGCATATCCTCTATTTATTTATCTTGGATTCTCCGGGTTTGGAGGCAAATTCACACTGATTCGTTGCAAAGGATGCAGGTTCTCGGCATACTCTGTAACATGAATCGACGAGTTTCGATGTTGTTTTTTTTTGTGGTAATGCTAACCTGCGGAATACCGGACACCGGATTGAGCGTTTCTAAAGAGACACATCCATGGCTGCTTGCCCGGCTGGGCTCCCGGTTTACCATCGTTCCGGACATCGAAACAGGCACTATACGTATTTTACCTCTGGGGTCGTTTCTGCCGGAAACCGCAGGTATTTCCTGTGACATCAGTTTCAACAATGGGAGTGTTTCTCTGCCGTCATCGTGCTCTACATCCGGAAATACTCGAGTCAGTGGCATGGGTCTGACCGGAATCGAATTCCATGAGAAAGTACCGGACGTTTCTGTGGATGGAATTCTTAGAATCACATCATTGTTTACACCGGAACGCTCGAAATGGCGGACTGCTCCCGTAATGCTGATTCAGGCCGGTGCCCGGAACTATGGATCGGATCCTTTAGAAATTGTTGTTCGATTTCATCCATTTCAACATGAAAAAAAAGAATCGATAACCACAGAGCAGTCTGATTTTATCTGCCTGAGAAAACGGTGGGCGTTTGCATTCGATCAAAGATCCATCCTGAAAGGATCACCGGCGGATCATGTGAATGCTTCCGTCCGCGCGGGATTCCGGTTCAGGTCACCGGAAACGGAATTTGCCGTCAAAGGAAAAGCGGATCTGGTGGTCGGAGGATTGCCGGCGGATGGATGGCACCTGCGCGGTTCGGTTCTTGAAAACCGCTTTACCGTACCACCGGGATGCGAATCCCTCAGAGATCTGGCGATTTCAGTTTATACAACTCAGAACATTCTGCTAATCGATGGATCACCAGCCGCGTTTGCATATACCCGGGATTTCAGAGGTGCCAAGGAAGCAGCCAGGGAATTTTTGATCAACCGGGACCGGCTCATCAAACAGGATAACGCATTCAATACCTGTTTTGAGGCTTGGTCTGAAACGTCCGATTACCAGAACCTGGCAACACTCGCCTTTCAAACGTTTCTTGCCAATACGTGGCTCATGGTTTTACCTGACGGATCCATGCGGTACAGTGAGTGGGAGGGTTATCCGCAATATCATGCCACAATGGATGTCGTTTTCAATACCAGCCTGTTTCATTTCATGCTCACACCGGATTTATTGGGGAATATGTTGGCCAACTGGCCAAAATATATGCAAAACGGGCATATGCCACACGATATGGGCAAAGGACTGATCATCGGAAAAAGCAGTTATCCGGCGCCAATGACAGTGGAGGAGGACGCCAATTTTATCCTTCTTCATTATCTTTTCGCAGCGGCAACCGGAGATATGTCACTCGCTGCTTCGCAATCTCAACTTCTGGATAAAATTGCGGAATCCCTTCTGAATGCTGATACCGATGCGGACGGTTTGCCGGACAAAGGCACCATCACGACATTCGATGATGCGCCGCAGTATATCAGTACTGCAGAAAATCAAATCTATCTGGGGATTAAAACGGTATCAGCGCTTTCTGCTTATCTTAGACTGCGTACCGGTGATGTCACGGAATCAACACAAGAAGGAATCCAAGAATATAAATGCAAGCTGCTGACCACGATGAAAAAACTCTGGGAAAAGGATCATTATCCGGTAATCAATATGTCAATCTTGTCAGCCGGTCAACCCAAATATGTCCTGCACCCATTTGTGGATGCTGATGAGGAAACGGAGCAGAAGCCTGTCGAAACCACTTCTGCCGAATACAGTAATTATCTGGCTCATGGAATGGTTCCCTTGTTGGTTACCGGTCAATATGAAAAGGATTTGTCAGGCCTAAAATTGGACGAGCACCTTGCGATCGCTCACCGAATGACGACAACGGAATATGGTGATGCCCATGCAGAGGGTCAGCGGAATGTGTGGGTTTCCCAGAATATGTGGCGGGATATTGCCGGAATGTACATGGGAGTGGATATCGATACGGCTGATATGCTGGCTAAATACTGGCACCTTCAGATGTTATGCCGCCGGAAACCGCAATCTAACGAGCAATGGCAATTCTATTGTGACAGCCCGGTCAACGGATTTTTATCGTTCTACAGCCGGGGAGTTCCGGTATTGTTCTATCCGTGGGCGATGCGCGGCGTGACGTTCAACCGGCTGACATCAAACATCAATGTGCGCAGTCCCGGGAAACCGTTCAGGTTGCCGATGCCTTTTCTGGCCGATTGGAAAGAATCTCTAATGCCCGTTCTGGTATGGTCAGGCAGCAGAAATGATCCGGATCATATCGAAAACGCAGATCTCCTTGAAAATTTCGCGCTGGGTGTTCAATCCTTTGATACAGTAGATTTGCATTGAGATCTCAAACAGTAAATTGAAAATCCAGCTCAAATTCGTAAGTTGCCCTGCCCTTGTTCTGACGCAGTGTCGATATTTTAAGACGGACATTGCTGAAGTATGGTGAGGCATCCATGGCACCCATAAAATCGCCGATGCCAACTTGAGTCAGACTGAACCCGCGAATGGTAACCAGATTTCCGGCTGTCTGCAGCTGGGATAACCAAACGTTTTCGGGAATACGCCGGTTGATTTCATCCAGCAGACGCACCGGTCCGGATTGGTTCTTCTTGAGTGTTTCAATAGTGTTCAGCCTGTTTTGAAGGATATCTCGGTCATGCTCATATTTCAAAACCTGATCGATGATGATCTGCAACTCCTGTACAGCTTTTTCTTTCCTTCTGATGACTTCATCTTTTTCTTTGATGGTTTCGTCCAGTTCACTTTCTGACATATAAACCCAATAATATAGAAATGGAGGAAGAGGCATTCGTGGTGATATCCGGGCATCCTGTTCAATATGGTAGCAGGCAGTCAAAATGCAGTCCATGGACGACGAATACTTTTGTTTTTCATTAGATCGGCCAATGATATTAAGATCGGAAATGTTCATGATGCGTGCTTCATTGGCGATTTTATCAAAATAGTAACCGAATTCATGATAGTTGCCATAAACTTTTATGGATAGGGGAATCTCGCCGTAGAAACCTTGGGACCGTTCCGGAAGCGGTTGAATTTTTTCAACTCTCAATCCACACTGGGATGCCATGTTCTCCAGATTTTTAGCCAATAAGTCCGCATTAGGCCGGTTGCCCAGCACCTCAGCAGCCAGATGCATGCGTTCTTTTAATTGGAAGAGTTCTTTCCGCATCGATTCCAGGTCATCTTTCATTTCCAGACCTTTATTTATCTTTTGATCCAATTCCGCAATTTGCTTGTCCTTTTGATTGATAATTTCCATTTTTTCGTTCATCCGTTTTTCTTTTTCCGGATTACTTAATCCTAAGGCTTCCGAAATGCCGTCAAAGATTCCGCCGGATATAAGGAAACAGGTGGTGGATAATGCGGGCGGTTTTGCCTGACAGCATGGTGAAAACGGTGTTAATGCCAGTCCAAACAACATCGACAAGATCTGCCAATTATATTTGTGCAATTTGATATTTTTCATGATCTTCTCCTACAGATAAGAGTGTACGTAATTCATATGTTATAATTTTTTTCATATCAGAAGCTTCATCTATTATTATCTTCCTGATTCGACACTATAAATGTGAAATTCAACTCAAAATGATATGTTTCAACACCTTCTATTTCAGTAAGTTTAACTATTAATAAATTTACATTATTAATATTTGAAGATGCATCCAGACTGCCCATAAAGTCACCGATTGCCGTCTGAGATGTACTGTATCCCACCAGCGTAACTTTATTGCCGACATGTGTGATTTTATTCATAGCCGACTGTATTTTTGTTAACCATATTTTCTCAGGGATGTGACGATAAACTTCATCCAATAACAGCATCTGTCCAGCCTGGTTATTTTTTAGCGCTTCAAGGACACTGATTTTTTTTCTTAAATCATTGATATCATTAGTATACTTCTGCACTTGATCGATGATGAGCTGGAGTTCTTTCACCGTCTGTTCTTTTTGTTTGATTGTTTCGTCCATCTCCGCTTCGGTCATGTACGCCCAATACATGTTGAAAGGAAAGAGCGGTATCATTGAATATCCTTTGTTGTCAGAATCCAGTGAATAGAACGATGAAATGATGCATTCACATTCAACCGCAGATCCTTGTCCAAGTTTTGGTTTTCCAGTAATGACAAGATCAGATACGTTTAGGATCTGTTTTTCTTTGGCAATGGTATTTAAGAAAACTCTGATGTCCTTGAAAACACCCTGAAGTTTGCAGACAGCAGAAACCTCCACATATAATTCCTTTTTTACTTCCGGTAGCAATTCGATTTTTTCTATAAAAAGGCTGCAATTGGTTGCCAGATATTCATAATTCGCTCTTAAAACATCTGTTTCAGCATGTTTTCCAAGTTGTTCTTGAAGGGAAACGTACCGTTGTTTCATTTGAAAAACTTCTTTGCGAATATTTTCGAGCTTGTCTTTTAAATTTAATCCTGTACGAATCTTTTCATTTAACTCATTAATATAAGATTCTTTTTGTTTCATACGATTTCGTTTTGCCGGGTCGGTCAGTCCTAATCCATCCAATATACCTTGAACGAAGTCACTAGATATCGACGCAACGCGCAAGACATCATCGATGGGGGGTGAACTGTGTGAATAAACACTGGAATTTTCTGATATTAAAAACAACAAAACAAGGAATATGTACATAGATTTACTGAATAAAGACACTGGCACGAGATACCTCCAGGAACCGTTTGCCAGTTACTATAGGCTTTTTTGAAAGTGTTGTAAACGGGTGTGCCTGGTGCTAACCAGTTACTCTCCGAACATATCACAATTGTAATCGAAAACAGATTTAGTATTTTTTCATTTTTCAAGGCAGTTTAGAACGTATTTCATATGTATTGGTATGGAACCGATTCATAGGATGTCGGTGTCGGATTACAGATGGTGATGCAGTAAAACAGGTGTCACCGGGTACAAATTCAGGATGTCTTTTTTTAATCATTATTTCCTGCTTCTAATAATTCTTGATGCTATTTTATAATACACATTCCGCAGGTATCACTCCTGGCTTTGCTTGTAGCAATAGGAATAGAAGTTATAGTGGTTTATCAGGAACATGCATTTCTTTAACAGTATTAGCCTGAAAAAATCCCATTGGCATAGATATGAATTTATTGTAGGATAATTGATGTTTTTCAGATATGAAAAATTGCTGAAGGGTTTGTCTGTTGAACCGATTAATCAGGAGGTTTCTCAATGAATTGTCCAAATTGCGGAAAACCAGTTACAGCAGTACCTGATGAAGGGAAAAGGACGGTTGAATGCCCCAATTGCCACTATGAAGTTACAGTAAAACAGACACCTCCCAGCACACCGCCAGACTCTACCGCCACGAATGAATCGTTCATTTACTGCCAGAAATGCGGCACGAGAAACAATGCCAATAACTACCGGTGCACAAAATGCGGCGAAATCATTCAAATGGAGCAGCGGCAGCCGGCAGTTGTTGTTACGGATACGATGGGGGGATGGATACCATCACAGAACCCGAAAGCGGTATGGGCATACTATCTGGGAATTTTTTCCATCATCCCCTGCCTGGGTATTGCTTCCGGAATCACGGCATTGATACTGGGAATTATGGGATTGAAGGATTTTCAGGAGAAACCCGAAATAAAAGGTAAAACACATGCCTGGACGGGGATACTTGCGGGAGGTGGTTTTTCGTTGTTATGGACTATGTCGATCCTCATCGCGTTAGCCTTTGAAATGGCTGAATAGAAAGGAGCGTGTGGGATGTTTTGCAGGAAATGCGGCACGGAGAATGATGACAATGCATACCGTTGCATCAGATGCGGCGAAATCATTCAGACGGATTCTGCTCAGGCAGCTCCGGTCAGAGAATACATTCCCAATTATCTGGCGCAATCGATTCTGGTAACATTATTCTGCTGTTTACCGGCAGGTATCCCGGCGATCGTGTTTTCCTCGCAGGTCAATGGGAAGGTTCAGGCTGGAGATATCACAGGAGCAAAGGAAGCGTCGAACAACGCCAAGATGTGGAGCTGGATATCATTCGGTCTGGGCTTAACCGGTGGCTTGATTTACTTGATATTTGTGATGTTTGCTATCGCGGCTGAAAAATACTAAAATTCCGAGCGATACTGCTTGTCTCTCTGGTTTTTTTAGAAAGCAAAATGTTTTTGTTTGATCCTGCTAGAAGATTGTTTTATCTACAAGCGTATCGATTCAGGAGTTTGATGTGTATTGTCAAAACTGTGGAACAAGAAATGCGGATAATTCACCACGCTGTGTGAGATGCGGTAGTCAACTGTACGGATCAGTGCCAATGGTCACTGGTTTCCGCGAGTACATTCCCAATTATCTTGCTCAATCGATTCTTGTCACATTGTTTTGTTGTCTTCCAGCCGGTATTCCGGCGATTGTGTATGCATCCCAGGTCAACGGGAAAGCAATGGCGGGTGACACAGTTGGCGCCCGAGTCGCCTCGGAATATGCAAAAACCTGGTGCTGGATAGCGTTCGGTCTGGGTCTGGGTGCCGGAATGGCGTATGCATTCTTTTCGGTGTTTTTCAGCGCGACGATGGGTCTGTTTTTCTCATCCCTGTAAACGGATACAAACAAGAAAGCGGTTCTGGATATACTGCAAAGTGAGTCCGTCACATGCCAGGTAAAATCAACGATAAAAAGGTATATCTGTTCGCTGGAAGCGGACTGCTTCTTCTGGCAGCGCTGGTTATGCTTTATCTTCAAAATCCGGAAACAAGTTATTTCTTTCCACCATGCCCCTTCCATTATCTTACCGGATTTTACTGTCCGGGATGCGGTTCGCTCCGGGCTATTCACGAACTGCTCCACCTGGATATCATGGCCGCACTTGACAATAACCCACTCATGGTGATTTCAATTCCGATTCTCATTGTTCTGCAGATATGGAAAAAGATTCTCTATCATCCGGTAACGCCGTGGATAGCCTTCGTTATCATTATCGTATACGGTATTTTACGAAATATTCCGGTATTTCCGCTGTCATGGCTGGCACCGGATTGATAACAACCGGATAACGCAAACATTTTTCTATTCAGATTTCTCGATATTATACAAAACAGGTGCGGGGATTTTTTTGAGTTGTATTACGGAATCATGATCTTTCGGTTCGTCTGAAAATAAACGCCAGTCCAGTTCGTATCCGGCCTTTATTTCAATCCGGTTTCGAATGGTGGTGCGCATTTCCTTGCGAATGTAAACATGACGGAACTTAGGAATACGAGAAGCGAACGGTTCATAATGCCTGTTGATATAGCTGATTATCGGTTTGGCATAAACAGATGCTTGATAAGACCAGACAGTTGTTTCCGGAACGTAATACATAACAGGTGGTTTATGCTTTTCCAGGTCATCCAGGAGTTTGCGTGGCGCATCATTCCATACCGCTATCCAGGGATAATAATACAGAAATCCGCTCGCCGGTTCGCGTTCGGCTAATAAATACAGGATTTCTCCGACAGGGAATGCATAAATCCGTTCATCGGGGTCGGTCATCACACGAATGAGATCCGGGATCTGGGAGCTGGAGATCCTGACAGATGGCTCATTGATCAAATACCGGTGAAGATTTACGGACATTTTTAGCGGTTTGATCCACAGAAAGCCATATCCCGAAAGCATCAATATCAATAATATGGCCATCAATCGATGCCTGTGGAATTGCTGTTTTAACCGCAACAGGCAGTCGGAGATAACGTACCCTGATGCAAAAAACGATTGATAAAAATAAGGTGAGCAGTGGAAGAAGGATTTATCCTCCCGGACAAACAACATTGATATGTACAGCAGATACATCATCGCCAGAAGAAATCGTCGCCGTTGAGCAAGAATAAGCGCAAACAGGATATGTGTTACAAGAAATACTCTGTACAGATTTGATTGATCTTCGGATATACCAGGATAGGCATTTCTGAAAATATGATGAGTGCTCATATCCTGAATCCAGTTTTCATGGTTCTTGGAATTAATAAGATGTGTTTTTACATGCCGGTGGAAATTAATAAATGACCTGGAATAACCTGGAAGTTTGTAAAACTTCGCATATTTAGTTCGATTAAATGTATACGTTTGTTTTATGAAGTGATTCATGTTCCCGGTCCACATCAGTCCCAAAAACAAGATTGCAAATGGTATCGATGCGATACAGATCATTTTTGCTGAATGGACAAGAAAAGCCTGTACGGTATTGCTGTGATTTTCGATTTTGGTTGATTTTCTTTTTCGTTCCATAAATGCAGACAAGTATCCATTAATAATGTAAGCTGAAATCAATACCGACAAAGGGATAAGCGTCCAATAGGCGGACATGCACACGATAACAATCAGAAGTGCTGAAATCCATTGTTGAAGAGGGGTCAATATCCATTTGATGTTGGTGAACAAAAATACTGACAGAATAAGCAATCCTCTTGCCGCCCATGGATCTGCAAGAACCATGAACCCACGGTAAATCGGGAAAAAAGCGGCATCAAGCAAAACACAGAGTATCCATGCCCATGCATTGATGCGATTGTTTCGCGTCGATATATATCCGACAATCCAAATACCTGTGAATGCTATGCATTGAATCAACCGGAAGATCAAAACAGTGCGCACACCGGTTAACGCTATCAACCATGTAAAAAAGAACATCCATGGCGGATGATGAGCGAAAATATCCGTGTATGGCGAATATCCTCTGGTCATCAGCCATCCAATAACAAGATTGTCGGACTCGTCTCCAAATTCCATAATCCGGAGATAGCGTGAGTAAGCAATGCAACTGATCAGGCATGTGAAAGCAAACACATAGGGTGCGAACGTTTTTGGAGAAAATTTTACCTTAGGATGAAAATTAAATGCCATATTAAAGGAAACTTAAATGAATATGGACCGTGGTGTCAATCAGTTTGGAAAATAGATCTAAACTTGAGGTTAGAATTTGGCAGTTGAACTGAGGTGGAAAATTATAAAAGATTATTTCAGCCCTTTGTGGTATTCCATGGCGGAGATATAGGCATCCAGATAATTTCCGGCACTCTTTTTCCAGGAAAAGTCTTGTGTCATAGCATTCTGGATGAGCCGTTCGATATGGGATTTTCTATCATAATAAGTGCTTACCGCCCAACCGGTTGTGAAGTAGATGCTGTCGGCGCTTGGTTCCCAGAAAATGAATCCTGTACCGTGGCCGGTCATTTCGTTGTATTGCTCCACAGTATCCAGCAATCCGCCGGTCGCGCGAACTATTGGCAAGGTACCGTACTTCAGGGAATAGATCTGGTTTAATCCGCATGGTTCGTACCGTGATGGCATCAGGAAAAAATCGGATCCTGCTTCGATACGGTGTGCCAAATCGTTGTTGAAACCGATGTATGAACCGATCTTCCCGGGATATCGAGCTGGCAGCTCCCCAAAAAAACCTTCCAGATCCGGATTGCCGGAACCAAGGATAACGAACTGTACACGCATATCGGTGACGATGGCTTCAATGGCTTGAGCCAGAAGATCAAGACCCTTTTGATCGGCAAATCGGCTGATCACTCCGATTAAAGGTATATCAGGATCGATTTCAAGGTAGAAACTTCGCTGAAGTTCCTGTTTACATATAATTTTGCCGCTGAGATCGTCAGCAGAAAAGGTTGCTGGGATACGGGGATCGATGGCTGGATTCCATTCTTGGTAGTCCACACCGTTCAGAATACCACTAAACCGATCCGCTTTTGCCGTCAGATAGGGAGCCATTCCCGAAGGATGGCCGGGTAAACTGATTTCATGTGCATAATTCGGACTTACGGTGTTTACGAAATCTGCAAATGTAATGCCGCCTTTAAGGAAATTCATTCTGCCGTTATCTTCGAACTTGTCGGGCGTATAATTTTCCATCTGAAATCCGCAATAGTCCAGATGCCAGGCTGGATATATACCCTGATACTGGACATTGTGTATTGTCAGCAGTGTCGCTGCCTTTCCGATTATCGGATTATTCCAGTGCCAGATTTTTTGATAGGCTGCGGCGGGTGCGGTTTGCCAGTCGTGCAGATGAATGATATCCGCGTTGAATCCCATGTCGATACACAGTTGAAGAGCAGCTCTGCTGAAAAAAGCGAACCGGCGTGGATTGTCAGCGAAATCATTGTAATCTGAATCGTGGTATAATCCCGGACGTTTGAAATAACGATCGAATTCAATGAAGTATACGGGGAATGCCTGAGTATTGATCAATCTGTCAACGGCACACCATTCTTCCGTGTCGCCCATCCATACGCCCAGATGGTGGAAGTAGCGCTCCATTGGATAGCGGTGTTGATCGATATCACCATATTTGGGAAGCACCACCATGACATTGTGTCCCAATGAAGCCATAACCGCAGGAAGAGCACCGACGACATCTGCCAGTCCACCGGTTTTTACAAACGGCACGCTTTCGGATGCGATAAAAAGGATATTCAAAGGTTTTGTCATATTACTTCCCCCTTCAGACATTATCTTCAAGGATCCAGGTTCAGGTTATCATAAACGGCAATAACAGTGTGGATCAACAGCGCCGGAATCTTTCATGAGCTCGGTATTGAGTAGGTTTCAGATTTTTCGGGAAGTCTCAAGGTTCTCATTTCAATGCGGTTTGACAACTCGAATATGCAGAAAATAAGCAACAATAAGCGCATCCTGGACATCGGGCCATATTTTAAGAGCTTTATCTGAAGGATATGGTTCTCCAATCCTGTCAATTCGAAATCCGGTATCTATCAGCAGATTGAACCATTGACTTAATGTGCGTGTAAAACGGGGTATTTTGAATTTTTCATAGTTTGCTGCCAGTTCCGGTGGCAACTGACTGAAAATCCATTCGGACATTTCACCGTTTAAGTTTCGGAAATAATCACCCACTTCGACAGCATATAATTGCCCGTTCTCATCCCGGAGATTTTTCCTGTAAGGAGTATCAAAACAAGGGTGCATGATGGAGAATTGAAGAAAACCGCCCGGTTTAAGTATCCTGAATGCTTCCGCGATAACCTTTTCGGTTTCAGGGATATCCATGAAAGACATGAATCCTGTGGCGAAATCAAAACAGTTGTCACCAAAGGGCAATGCGACAGCGCTGGCGTTCAGATAATGAATACTCATAGGATTATAGCTTTCCGCCGCTGCTGCATAGTCAATAAATCTTCCGGAAATGTCCAAAGCAGTTACCGATGCACCTGCTTTTGCAAGAAGCCGAGTGTTATGACCTTCACCGCATCCGATGTCAAGACCGTTGAGGTTTTTGATATCGGGAAGCATATGGAAAAAGCCGGGTGTGTTGAAACTGTCCCGGTAAATGTCATAACCTTTACGAGCCAGCTCCGTCCAGGTCGGCGCATTGGCATTCCAGTATCGTCC
>JAFGJC010000058.1 GCA_016929305.1 candidate division CSSED10-310 bacterium
AATTCAGAGGGTTAGAGTATAAACCTAGATACCCTGATGATGCAATGTTTAATAATTCGATTTGAACGTAACCCAAATCATCTTAGAAAACTATGATAAAAATAAGTTAATGACAGCTCCTTGACAAACTCTCTGGCACTGGTTATATTTTGCGGACCTGCCGTTTATGCAGGAATCGTTATGGAAGCGAGGTGATAAGGTCTGATTTATGTTAGAGTTGTTGATTCAAAACTCGACAAAGCAATTCGAGTTCTGAAAAAGAAAATGGATAAAGAGGGAATCACCTCTGATCTAAAAAAGAAACGTCACTTTGAAAAACCCAGTGCTCGAAGACGTCGAAAACAAGCCGCAGCTCTCAGAAGAAGACGGCGAGAACAAGACAAAACCACCTCGTAATACGGAATTTGAAAAGAATCAGCCCGTTATCAGATAACGGGCTTTTTTTTTATATCTTTTTCAGACTTGATTCTGGCACCCATCCTGTAAATCCATTGGGAAGATTAATTTCAACCCATCCCGACTGCCGCCGCTTTATAATAACTTCATAACCGGGTTCCTGTTTAAATACATCCTGAAAATGATCACCGGGACCATTTCGTGCAATGACTTCCTCACCGATTGCGACTGCCTGCTCTATTTCATTCATTTGATAATATTTAATAACAAGTCCGGTTAAAAGCAGTACTGTTAAAACACAAGACAAAATGGCAGCTTTTAGAAACCGTTTCTTGGTTCTTCTTTGGTTAAACAGGTAAATTGATATTGCAAGCATTAACGTCACATAATATGAAATGATGAAAGCGACTGTGATTTCCAATGCTGTAAGGTTTGCGATAATCCTGCCCACAATTCCCAGTGGATAAAAGGATTCAGAAAACTCCAGGGGACGTTCGACAATACTTCTAGCTATTTTCAAATTCGAATGAATATCCGGATCCCGTGGAGTTAACTTATCAGCTCTTCGATAATAGAGTATAGCATTTCCGATATCACCCATTCTCAGATAACAATTACCAAGATTATAAAAAACCTTTGCATTAATGCATCCCTGCCGCTCCATGGATAAGTATAGTTCAGCCGCTTGTTCATAATCACCCGCTTCAAAATGTTTATTGGCACGACTGAAAAGCCCTTGATAACTCTCCATAGCAGAAACTGGTGAAATAAAAAGCAACAGTATGATTAAGCCTCGAAAAAGGAATGTCATCGGGATAATTTCCAACCCTTTTTTCGTTTGAGTTTTATATTTTCTAAAATTTTTACGAGTTCTTTTGCTTGATTCAGCATCGATTCCAATGTTTTGACATCTGGTTCACCAGGCGCAAACCTCAGTGTGTCCAACAAGTACCAATAATCGTTGAGTTTGGAAATCATATCCTTGTCCAATTCTCTAACAACGAACTGTTCCCTGATCTGATGGAATGTCAACCCACTCGTCGACAGGTTAAACTTGTTTCCCAGGTAACCGAGAAAACCCTTTGCTATTTCATCCAAGGCTTTGTTTAACTTGGATTCTTCCAAGGCTTGAACAGCTGAATTAAAACGCCGCTGGGATTCCGTCCGCGCTTTAAACGCACGAGCATATGCAGCATCACCTGTCATTCGTTTTTGATGCCTTCCATACAGCAATACAGCAGGAACGAAAATCACAGGTATCAGCAGTGCTACAAAAAACCATTTACTGGTGTAGGGTTGAATGTAAGATTTTATAGGAAGGCTTGTCTTGATATAATGCATGTCATAATTGAGCAACTCTATGTTTCCCTTTTCACCAGGAATTGCGATCATCGAGTTGGAAACAAGTCCAGGTTCAACATTGACATGCATGGTGTCAGTTTGAATTGATTTATACATTCCTTCATCAGGATCGAAATAGTTATATGATAAAGGAGGTATTTCGAACTCTCCCGATTCATGCGGAACGAATACAAAATCGAATTCTCTGACATTCCATTCAGGGTTTTCATCAAAGAGCGTAACCTCTCCCGTCTTGGGTTCAAAGGTTTTAAAAGAATCCATTGATTGCAACTCTGGTGGCGGCAGAGTTTTCAAACTATGATTTCCTGCCAATCTTGCTTTTAAAACAATAGCCTCGCCGACTTTTACTGTTGATTTGTCGAGAGATGCTATGAGTTTAAACGTTCCAACAGCGCCTGTAAAATTGGCAGGTTTTCCCGTCACTGGCAGAGGTTTGATATTTATGCTGAGAGCTTGAGATGAACGTTGAATTTCTTGAGCGAACGGCAGCATTGATGATCTCGGAAACCCACCAAACGGCTGCTGAAAAAAATCATCAAAAAATGGATCTCGTGAACTCGCTCTGATTTTAAATACAGCCATCAGTGGATCAATTGTCAGTTCACCAGATACTGTTGGATACAATGCAGTTTTATAGATTGTTGCCACAGTGTATTCAACACCATGTAAGCGCTTTTTATATTGTGTGGGAGTGTTTGGTAATTGTACTTCTTCAGCCCAAAATCCGCTGAAGGAGGGATATTGGACGATGTTATAGCCAGCTATCGGAACACGTGTGTAAATATCATATGTCACAAAAACTGGTTGTCCCTGATAGGGATCCGTTTTATCAACTGTTGCCCAAAGAAACACATCATCCAGTTTATTGAGTGGGATTACTGATTCTATATCTGATTGCGAGCCGGAGGTTGCGGAACCGGAAACGGTCAGTTTGACAACATCAATTACAACTGGATTAGAATTGAACGTCTTGCCTTTATAATTTACTGATACGGGTCCCAGCACCCATTTACCCTCTTTTATCGTTTTAAAAATATAAGTATTGATTACTTTAGAAGTAAATCTGCCATTTACCATACTGATTTGCGTTGAAGTGCTGGGTCCCGAAAGAAGCTGAAAGCCCTCGAAATCACTCAAACGCGGTTCCGGCAGGTTACTTACAGATCCCTCAATAGTTAACTCATATGTTATTCGATCCAGCAGATAGACCTGATTTCTATCAACGGATGCCTTCAGCGATATCTGTGCAAATACCGTTTTCACTTGCATTAGCAGAAATGCAACTATAGCTAATGCGAGATATTTACCAATCCTTGTCGACATCTCTGGGATCCACTTCCGGTAATTGATGAAACTTGCGTAAAACTTCCAGCTCTTCCTCTTCTATTGCATCCAATAATCTCTCAGCTTCATCAGGATTCATTTCACCTTCTTTAACTGATTGAGAGGTCGGTTGGGGTATTGGTGTTTCATTTGAAGACAACGATGATTGAGGTGTCGGTGTCATTGAGGGGGTCGTATCAGGTAGATTTGTTGATTGTGGCTGAGTTTGTGGAGTCATTTGGGGTGTTGGTTGAGTTTGATCAGGTTGGGGTGTTTGCGGTTGTGGTGTCTGATTTGAGTATTCATTCGATTGTGGTTGAGGGGTTATTTGTGGTGTTGGTGAAGGCATCATATCAAGCATTATATTAGTCAGTTCAAGATTCGTTTTTGTATCCAAATCATCAGGTTTAATAGTCAATGCTTTCCAGAAAGAATCAGCGGCTTCTTGAAGCTCACCATTTTTCATCTGAACAACACCGGCGTTGTAAAATGCATTGAAACGAACTTCGGGATCTTTTGACAGCATCGCTGTTTTAAACTGATCCAAAGCTTTTTCCGGTTGTTCTTTTTTATAGAGCACTGAACCTAAATTATTATCAATCAAATAGTTATCTGGAGCTGTCTTTTTTGCTTTTTGATACGCCTGTTCTGCGGTAGAAAGATCACCCTCTTGGAATGCTTCATTGCCAATTCCAATCCATTTGGCCACTGGATCCCACCAGTGAAATCCGACAAGAACACTGATGAGCAGAAATAGACATAAAACTCGTTTCATTAAGTCACTCTTCCCATCTAAGAATGCCATAATCACCCAATACCGCTTCAACTGCCAACAGATAAATGGCAAGAATCAGGAAAATCGTAAATTGCTCCTCCTTTCTGGTGGTATATGTCTGGGAAAATTCCGTTTTCTCTAGTTGTTTGATCTTGTCTGCCACATATTTTGCTTCTGTCTCGGCATCTGAAGCTCTGAAATAATATCCATTTGTTTTTGCAGCCAGTTTCATTAAATTATCTTCATTAAGCTTTGTCCAGACAAGCTCACCCTTATCTTTCTTATATCCCGCCAGTCCTTCTTCTGTTACTTCCGGAATTGGTCCACCTTCTGTCGTGCCGATTCCTATGCAGTAAATAGCAATACCTGCGGATTTGGCCATATTTATGGCTTTATCCAGAGTTCCTTCATGTCCTTCACCATCGGAGAGTAAAATGATGACTTTTGATTGTGCTTTAGAGTTTGTAAATACGCGAACACTTTCCTTTACAGCATTTTCCAGATTAGTACCAATTCCATATGATAAGCTGTGATTCAGAATGCTTTTCATTCCTCTAAAATCCAGTGTTAGAGGACAATGCAATCGGGTCGTTGATGCAAAGCCGACCAAAGCAACACGATTATTCTCAAGTTCCTTTAAAAACGCTATGATCTCACTTTTTGCTTTTGTCATTCGATTTGGTGCGATATCTTCAGCTTTCATCGAGAGCGATGTGTCAACTGCAAGAACAATATCTATTCCCTGTTTATTGACTTCTTCCTGCCTCGTTCCCCATCTTGGTTTACCCATAGCAATCACAATTAGAAGCATCGCAAACACATACAGGAATATTTTTAAGTTTCTACGTCGACGTAAAGCCTGGCGGATCCTTTTTATCCGCAGCGACTGATCCCCATTCTCCGCTTTTTCCGCATCATGTGTATATTGCCATATATCGTTTGCAAACATCCGATATATGATAGAAACATCCCCGAATTTCTCGATATCTCGTCGTCGTAGTTTATGACCCAGCCAGAACACCCCTAAACAACACAGCACAAGTATCCAGCCAAAAATCCATGCAATCCAGCCAAACCCGCTTAGACCGAGTTCCATTACGGATACCTCCGGAAAAAGATCTGACTGATAACAAGCTCTAATGCCAGCAATATGAACGCGGCAACAGCCGGATAAATGAAAAGTTCACGGTAACGGGTGTATTTTGTGCTCTCAAGATCAATTTTTTCCATTTTATCGATGATATCAAAAATTTTCTGTAGAGCTGCGGAGTTCTGAGCGTTGAAATATTTACCTCCCGTAATATCTGCTATTTCCATCAGAGTTTTTTCATCGAGTTCTACACGCCTTCGTTCGGTTAGACCAGGAAACACCGAACTCGGAAATTCCACAATGCCATTGGTACCAACCCCTATTGTATAGACTTTTATTCTTAATGCTGCAGCAGCTTTTGCTGCAGTGATTGGATCCATTTTCGATTGAACATTATTCACTCCATCAGTGCATAAAATTACAATTTTACTGGAATTATCTTCATTGCCTTCACTGTCTGATATTTGCTCGGAGTCCTGGCTATCACGCAATCTGTTTAGTGCCGTAGCTAGAGCTTTTCCAACAGCTGTATTTTCTTCAACCATTCCGATGTGTGCCTGTTCGAGAAACTCTTCTAAAAGGTCATGATCAAGTGTCATGGGACATAATGTAAAGCTTTCGGATCCAAACAGTACCAATCCGATCCTGTCATGTTTACGTTTCTCAATAAAATTCTTCATAACATGTTTGGCAACCTCGAGTCGATTTCTTGGTTGAAAATCCAAAGCTCTCATGGATCCGGAAATGTCAAGCGCCAGAACGATATCTATACCTTGTGATCTCACAACTTCCTCATATTCACCACTTTGAGGTCTTGCTGCGCTAAGTATGAGTAAAATCAAAGCTGATACTCTAAGAACTCTTGGTAAAAAAATGGGTAGAATTGAAACAGCACCAGGGATTGGCTTGATCTCACTCAACCTGGAATAGGAAAATCTGGCTTTTCCTGTTTTGATAAAAATCCATCCTGAAATTACAGCAATTACGCCGAAAAACATCAAAAAAATCTCAGGGTACATGAATCGAAAAATCATTTCACTACCTGCTGAATGGATTGTATATTTTCCGACAGAGACAGCTCGCGAGTTTTCAGAATGAACTGTCTAACTCTCTCAAACGTTTCCTGGCAAATAGCTTTTGCTGGTCTGTACTTCGCAAATTTTACATAATCTGCAAGCTGTAAAATATCAATGATCTCCTGTGCCTCTGAGTTGTTGATAACCGCCGTGGATAAATCTCTTTTTATTTCACCCGTAGTTCTTTCCAGCATAACAATGGCATAACGTTTTCCCAGATATCTTTTAAATATTTCAATTAAGTCTACAAAAAATTGTTTGATGTCCCGTTTTTCCAAATACTGTTTACTGTTAAGCGCCTCAAGCGCTTTTAGCGCGACAACATCCGCTGGAAGTTCAGGTTCCCGCAGTTTAGTTTCCAGCTTTTTTCGAGATATTTTCTTCAACATCCAGAAAATTAGATATATCAGTATTATGCAGAGAACGATGACAGTGGCCAGAACACCCATTATATACATCCATCGTGCCTTGAAAGTTAAAGGTGCTTTAATGTCCTTAGGTTGATTATTTGATTCAGATAGAATTGATATAATTTTAATAAAAACCGGTTCTGTATTCACCGTACCTTTTTCGCCGGAAGGCATTTCGTAGGATATTTCAAAAGCGGGTATCTCAAAATTCCCCGTTTGCGAAATACTCGTTGTGACGATGAAAATCTCTTCGACTCTGTCGGATGCTATTTTGCTGACATGGTGCTCGGTTTCCAAAACAATGAACGGATCTATATTTAAATCCGCTTTACTAGGAAAGAGGATTCGGGTTTCTTCAGGCACTGTAATCTTCACGGTTAATTTTATCGGTTCACCCACGGTTATGGCGTTAACATCCGTTTCTGTAGTGATCTCTATAGGAACTGACATCGCATTCAAAGCAATGCACCAAAATAATCCCAGTATCACCCAACTCAATCGCCGCACGTTTATCGCATCCTCCTCGCTCTTGATTTGAAAAAACGATAAAGCGTTGCTTCGTATGGTTCACCCGTCCGCACCTTAAAACAATCAATACCCGCAGACGCAAACAAATGATCGCGATACTCAGCAGCCTTCGCAAACTTATCAAGCATCGCATTCCGCGCCTTGGAATTAGACCAGTTGATAATTGCAGATTCTCCTGTTTCAGAATCTTCCAGGATGGAATAACCTGATGCAGGTAAAACATATTCCCTGCGATCTTCCACAATTATCGATACCAGATCATGGTGCTTGTTAATGATCCGAAGAGTCTTTTCATAACCGCTATCGAAGAAATCACTGACAAGGAAAACAACAGCCCGTCGTTTTTGAACCTTGCCAAGATATTCAAGAACATTAGCAATATCCGTCTTACGTTCAGACGATTTTGTATAGAGTATATCTCTGATAACCCTCAGAACATGTTTGGAGCCTTTTTTAGGGGGAATATAGTTGTCGATGTGATCCGAAAATAAGATGCAGCCGACTTGATCGTTGTTTTTAATAGCTGAAAATGCAAGTATAGCCGAAATTTCGGCTGCAAGTTCATTTTTGATAGCACCCGTAGATCCAAAACCCTGTGATCCTGAGATATCTATAAGCAGCAGAACTGTTAATTCCCTTTCTTCCACGTAGTTTTTGACATAAGGCTTATTAAAACGAGCTGTCACGTTCCAATCGATGCTGCGAATGTCATCACCAGGCAAATATTCACGTACTTCTGAAAATTCCATACCGCGTCCTTTGAAAGCACTTTGATACTGCCCTGCAATAGTTTCATCCACAATACGGTTTGTTGTGATTTGAATGCGCCGAATTTTTTCTTTTAACTCACTGGGAATCAATGGTTTATCTCTCTTTTTATTTTTCGCAAACCAACAGATTAAATAAACGAAAACACATTGTTAGAACATGAATAAAACTCAGGGCACCTCAACCTTCTCAAAAATTTTCTGAATTATATCATCAGATGACAGCTCTTCAGCTTCAGCCTCATAAGTAAGGATAACCCTATGTCTTAGAACATCAGGACCAATTGTCTTGATATCATCCGGTGTGACATAGCCACGGCCGGACAAAAACGCCAGTGATTTTGCAGCTTCAATAAGATATATCGTAGCTCTGGGTGAAGCTCCGTATTCGATCAGCCCTCGAATTTCGGATAACCCATAACGATCGGGATATCGAGAAGCAAAAATTAAATCCACAACATAATTTCTTGCTCGTTCATCCACATGGATTTGCTTCACGACATCACGTGCTTTGAAAATAACATCCGTAGTAATTATTGGATTGGCCTTTACCGGATCGGGTGATGTCATACGATCAAGGATCTTCCGCTCCTCATCTTTGCTTGGGTAATCCACTCTTAGCTTAAGCATAAACCGGTCAACTTGTGCTTCTGGAAGCGGGTATGTACCTTCTTGTTCGATGGGATTTTGCGTTGCCAGCACAAGAAAAGGTTTGGGAAGAGGAAACGTTGTTTCTCCAATTGTTATCTGCCGTTCCTGCATTGCCTCCAAAAGAGCGCTTTGGACTTTTGCCGGTGCACGGTTGATCTCATCAGCAAGAACAAAATTAGTGAAAACCGGTCCTTTTTTAGGCTCAAATCTGTTACTTTCTAAATTTAAGACCATCGTTCCTGTTAAATCTGCCGGCAATAAATCAGGTGTAAACTGAATTCGTTTGAAATCAGCTTGGATTGAGCTTGCAAGTGTTCGAACCGCGAGTGTCTTTGCCAAACCGGGAACACCTTCAATCAAGATATGACCATCAGATAGCAATCCAATAAGTAAGCGATCTAGCAGATATTTTTGTCCTACAATAACGTTTTCCAATTCTTTGTAGAGTGGATCAATAAATCCACTTACACCACGAACCATCTCATTCATTTGCTGCACATCGATGATCACTTGAAAATCCTCCTCTATTAATTGAAATCCTCAGTCAAAGGTTGATTTTGTTTATTCCATTCCATTAACCCGTTCTTCATAAATTTTGGCATTGTATTTTTTCATGAGATCCTGGAATTTCTGTTCAACGGCGTTCTCCTTCGCATCTCTTATAAGTTTATTTTGAATCTGAGCTCGGACTTCCGAAAAAGGTTTAACAGTTTCCTCCGTTTTTTCATCGATATAGACAATGTGCCATCCTTTCTGACTTTGGATTGGTTTTGAATATTCACCCGGTTCAAGCTTAAAAACTGCTGCTTCAAAAGCCGGATCCTTCCCAATCCCTCGGATATATCCATCTTTGTATAAATATCCCAGATTACCGTTTTGCCGCACAGAAGCCGTATCAGTGGATTTCTGTTTTACCAAATCATTAAAATCAGCTCCATTTTGCAATTGCTGGTAAACTGCATCAGCATCTGATTCTGTATTGAGTTGAATATGTCGAATTTTAGCTCGTGCTCGAGTCAAATAATCATCCTTGTTGCTGTTGTATTCTTTTAACAAGTCATCCTCGGTAACAAGTAATTTCTCTGAAATCTGATCTTTAACCTCATCAAAAGACTGATAGCTCCCGCTGGTTTTATTATCCACGCGGAAGATATGCCAACCCTGTCGAGATTTATACGGTTCTGTTAAATCACCCTTATTCAGATCCCGAACTAACTCAAAAATATCACGTGTTGAACCAATACCTCGAAGAACTCCCGTTTCTTTGACAACGCCCAGTTTTCCCCCATTCTCTTTCGTTTCAGCATCACTCGAATACAGGGTTACTGCCTCATCAAATGTGATGGTATTATTTTTTAGATCTGAATATACTTCCTGCGCTTTAGTTTCAGAATCAAACAAAATATGACTGACATCGATTTCCGGATTAGTGGCGAATTCTTCTTTGTGATTATTGTAATAGTCAAGAAGTTCACTCTCCGGTTTTAGGCGTGGGTTGTTCATTTCATTTTTAAAATATTCAGAGGTCAAAATGCGCTCCCGCGCCTCCTCAAGTTTCGCCTCTATTTCTGGCATCTTTTCATAACCCGCGTCAATCGCCGCCTGTTTCAATAACTCTGTTTTCACTAGCCGATCCAACAGCTTCATTTTGCCCTCTTTAGTCTCAAAATTTGTCCTGGCATAAGAAGGAATTTCTTCC
>JAFGJC010000059.1 GCA_016929305.1 candidate division CSSED10-310 bacterium
ACGAACACCGGGATGTCCGTGTATGTGGTATTTCCGGTATTGCAGACATAAACATCACAGTAGCACGGATCGTTCGGACCGAAATCCGTGGATGGCATAAAAACCTCGCAGCCGAGCGTGTCGCATTCCGGTGTTTCCGTCGGAACCGGCGTGTTCGTCGGTGGCACCGGCGTATTGGTTGCCGGAATGGGTGTATTCGTCGCCGGAACTGGCGTGCTGGTTGCCGGAACCGGAGTATGAGTCGCCGGAACTGGCGTGTTGGTCGCTGGAACCGGCGTATTGGTTGCCGGAACCGGCGTATTGGTTGCCGGAACCGGTGTGTTAGTTGCCGGAACCGGTGTGTTAGTTGCCGGAACCGGGGTATGGGTTGGTATTACGGGTGTCGGTGTGCGGGTTGGTGTATTTGGTGGTGTTGAAGTGGGCGCTGCCGCTTCTTCCCCGCAGAGACGGAAGGCCAGATCTTGTTCCGTAGCTCCGAGTATCGACCAATCCTGCCAATCCGTGCCAAGTCCAAATCCGCCGCCGGGATTGATGAATTTCGCAATGTTGAGATTCGTTGTATCTGAAGGCTGAAGACCGAATTGACCGCCAACAGCGAAATCCATTGTCGGGTAGAAGAATATCCACCAGGTTCCGGGGGGCAGCACCACCGGTGTTGACAATGTCACAGCTGTATTACTCATAAATCCACCGGATCCGATGCTGATCGTAACCTGGGAATCGGTCGGTGCCAGAGATAGACTCCAGAATGGCGCATTGCCACCCTCCGGATGACCGTCCGGCAAATCAGCATCGTCACTATAAATCGCCCAGTTCAACGCTGTCGCGTTCATCAAGGTCGTCCCGGGATTCCATAAATTACCTGGTACGTATATCTCCTGAATGGTCCATGATTCCGAATTGGTGAAATCATCGGACAGATAGGATGAATAGGTCGGCATATCTCCGAAATACTGGTTGACATACGCGTTTTGATTGACGCTGCTCAGCGGCTGCTCCCACAAGATATCACAGGTCAGGGGTGTGGGTGTGGCGGTAGGTGCAGATGTAAATGTCGGGGGAGCTGTGGCAGTGGGTGTCGCTGATCCCATGGTACCCTCAATCGTGAATGGACATCCCTGGCCCGTCGACGTTCCCGTATCGAGGAAACTCGCCCAGGCTGTGGTGTATTGTATAGCGTTGCCCGTTGTTGTTTGACCGAGAATCGTCACCGGCGGCTGCCACGGACCCGACGAAAGCGTACCGTCAAATGCCCAATCCAGCCAATAGGTTCCAGGATCCAGGGTCAGCGAGACGTCACACGTGGCAGTCATGATCGGGCGGTTGGTTGCTGTTTGAGTGGTATCCGTGACGCGGTAAATGTTACTCCAAACGACATCCGTCATCCGGTTGGTCGTCAGATCACCCCAAATTACCGTACCACCGGCATTGGGCGGCGCGTCCCATATCTGGAAATACGTTCCCGTGATCGTCGGTGTCGTTGTGGAGTTCGTCTGATAGGTAAAGAATGTGATTGATTCGACATTCCAGGTCTGCAAAACCTCAAAATCATCCGCCATGTGATATCCCAGTTGGAACTGACAACCACCACCAAGAGTGTTCATACCCAGCAGCGTCTGCAACTCACTGATATCCGCACCGCCGGCACCGCCGCCGGGCGTGGTGACAAGAGGACCGTTATCGTAAAGAACCACTCGATCACCCGCTCGCTGCTGTGCTGACGACTCATTCAAATCCGAAATTTCAAGAGGGCTCGATAACGTAAGCGCAGACGTATCGAGTGCCATAACGGCAGGCATTGCCGATAACATCATACCCATACAGATCGCTATCGGTAATAATCCAAAACAGTGTCTCCATTGTTTCATCATAGGTTTACTCCTTTTCCCAAAAAAAATTCTTCCACCACCCGATTGAAACTATGATATAAACGTATCACTCTGGATTTGTCAACTTTTTTTTTTTCATAGAGCGGCTATTTTGATATACATCTTCAGTAAAAATTGCCGTTCCGGCTCCGTTCTGCTATTTTGCCTCGGATGAAATCAGTGAAACGAAAATATACCGGGAAAGAACATCAATATATGACATCGCTCGATTCACATCCAAGAACACGACATCATTACATTGAACCATTGATTTTGTGTTTATTGATTTTTCTTATATACAGTAATACCTTCCAGGCACCGTTCATTCTGGATGACCTCAATTCCATTGTGGATAATCCGCATATCCGGTCAGTGCTGCCGCTAAAACGGGCGATGGACGCACCCGATCAATCTACGGTCGCCGGACGGCCGGCCATCGCGCTATCCCTGGCAGCCAATTATGCAATCAGTCAACTTCAACCCTGGAGTTACCATCTGGTCAATATATTAATTCACTGTTTCGCCGCATTGACGCTTCTGGGTATTCTCCGTCGAATCTTTTTGAGACCCGGAACAGTGAATAAAACATCATTTTTAGGAACACTTGTTCGATGGGGAGCTTTTTCGGCAGCATTGATCTGGTCGGTTCACCCGCTTCATACCGAGACAATCACCTATGTTTCAACCCGCACCGAATCTCTGGCGGGTATGTTTATTTTAATTTCGGTTTATTGTCTGCTTCGAGGTAATACCTCGCCGTTCAAGCGTTACTGGCAGAGTTTAAGCGTTCTTTCGTGTGTAATGGCTATGGGCAGCAAAGAAACTGCCGCCGCGCTGCCGTTGTTATTGGTGTTGTTTGATCGAGTCTTTCTGTCGCAGGGATGGCGGAACACCTTTCGACGCAACGGATGGTTCCACCTGTCGACCGGTGCGACCTGGATTTTTCTCATCTATCTGGTTACCCAGGGTCCCCGCAGCGCAACTGTCGGCTTGTATTTTACGGATATGACACCCCTGGACTACCTCAGAACACAATCAAATGTTATTTTTCATTATCTGCACCTCTCCATTTGGCCGCATCCTCTCGTTCTGGATTACACCGGTTGGCCTGTCGCCCATATGTTTACATCAGAGATTCTGTTGAAGCTTGCGGTTTTAGGCGGTCTTTTTCTCTTTTTTGCCAACCTCGTCCTTAGAGGTTCGCCTGCAGGATATGCCGGAATATGGTTTTTCTTCATTCTGGCTCCGTCATCCAGCATCATAGCCATCGTGACGGAGATTGCCGCCGAACGCCGAATGTATCTCCCGTTGATATCCGTTATTGTCCTGGTAATTTCCGGGTTTGATTGGTTATATCGCAGGGTGTTTGACAGCATCAAGGAAAAAAAGACCAGACAGAGTTCATCACACAGGAAGCGTGTAATATTTGCCATAATACCACTCACTATTATTGCTGGAATCCTGAGTTATCTGACCTTTCAGCGAAATGCCGTGTATGGATCTGATCTTTCCATTTGGCGGGATACCGTCCGGAAACGGCCGGATAATCCCCGGGCACATGCCAATCTGGGCATGGCATATCTGCGGTCAGGAAACGACTCGGAAGCCATTATACATTTTCAAAAAGCTCTGTCTCTTGATCCGAAGGCGAAGAGTCTCTTGTCCGGAACAGCCGCTGTAGCATTTACCCCTGAAACGCTGAGCGAATCCTCGGTGAAATCACTGGAAAACTGGGCATTGCTTTATCTGGAACATGGTAATGTCACCGAAGCGGTCAGGTTTCTTGAACTGTGCGTCCAGGCCAGACCTGAGGATGCGGTAAGCCGTGTCAACCTCGGCAAGGCATACATGATTCAGGGAAACATGCAGCAGGCAATGCGAATATTGGAATCAGCGATCCAGCTCGATCCGGACCACGGTCTGGCCAGAAGCCATTATGCCAGGCTTCTGGCTGATGACGGTCAGGTGGACCGGGCTTTAACGGAAATAAACCGGGCAGTTCAACTGGAACCATATCACCCGGATGTGCTCCATTCCGCCGGACTGATATGCCTGACTGCCGGCAAATGGTATGATGCTGAACGCTATTTCCGCTCCGAAACAGAACAACTTAGCTCCGAAAGAAGTCTGGCGGGAACAGCCGCCGCACTTCTGCATGCCGGGAAAACCGATGCAGCAAACTCTCTGCTTGACAAGATTGCCCGGAATACATCCTCGGAGCAGGCATTGATTGGGACCTCATGGCATTTCTTTACATCGCTGGACAGGGAAACCGCAGTAAATCTACTGGCCGTGGCTGCTGAAATACTCTTTCCGAAGAGTCCTGATATCCGTCTGTCCCGAGGACGAATGCTGGCCGCAATGGGACGCGATCCGGAAGCTCTCGATGAATACAAAATCGCGCTGATCCTCAAGCCGGGATGGGGTGAAGCAGGAAACAGCCTGGCATTCTTGCTGGCAACGGCAGACAACCCGGATATCCGCGATTCCGAAACAGCGCTTAAAATGGCAGAGGATTTATCACGGGCGGCAGGAAACCGCCACCCGGTACTGCTGGGAACTCTTGCTGTAGCACAGGCTTCCGTAGGAGAACGGGATCAAGCACGCGAAACAATGACTCGCGCCATAGAACTTGCCAGGCAAATGAACAATCCTGCACTGGCAGATGAGTTGAAAACTCAACTGGAACAAATAAACAACGGATGGCCGGAACCCGCTGGAAACAAACACTAAAGCGTACATGTCATTCTTCCCTGCAACCCTCAATCCGCCGGTTCCCGGCTGATCACAAGCATGCCCGGACCAGGCACCGCTTCATGCTCCATCATCCAGACGCATCACCACTATCGGTGATAACTGCCGGTTTATCGGGCAGAAAGCAAGTGAGGCGTTCTTCCGCTTGCACAGCATCCTCATTGTTTATGTATTTTACGATATGTCTTTAACGTGGGGTGAGCTTTGCATACTCATCGGATTTGGCAGGTAGATCAGGAAATTTACGTAAAGGGCACGATTCACTATCAACAGGGGTTACAAGAAATTGAGAGTATTTCAGGATAAGGTAAAACGCGTTTAAAGTTGTCAGTCCTTTAATCAGTGGGTTTTCTTAGTACATAGATGATGAAATTGGGAACTCTGAGTTCGTCATCGAGCTCAGGATATATTTCAAGTTGTGATGCGGTTACGGTGGGTTCTACGACATCGTCTATACAGAATCCGGCATTCAGGAAACCTCGCAGATATGTCGCGAGCGATCTGTGAAAATTCGTAAACTCGATATTCATCATCTTCCAGTGCCGCTCCGATTCATCAAAATATCGGTCCAGAATGACGTGCCGTTTTTCTCCGTTTTCTGTTTTCAGCCAATAACCAACCGCAGACCGCATCGGATGGAGATTGGCAATGATGAAGCGCCCGTCCGGTTTCAGGATACGAAAAACCTCCCGGTTATTTGCCATGAAATCCGGCAAATCGCACTGGTTCAGATATGACACGGCAAGATCGAAGGTTCTGTTGCTCAGAAAACTCAGATTCTGCACATCAGCCACCCGGTATTCATCGGTATTGGACTGCAACTGTCTGGCTGCCGTGATCATTGGATCGCAAAGATCGAGCCCCAGAACGTACGCTGCACCCCGTTCAGCAAGCAGTCGACAAAACCGGCCCTCTCCGCAGCCACAGTCCAGCACGGACAGACCTTTGACATCACCGCAAGCTCTCAGCATCGGCGCATCCAGCAAGCCCGTCCGTGTCGAATTAGGTCCTTCACGGGCTTCACGGATCCAGGCTGGCGCCATATCGATCCACTGGTTTTTTAGATAATCCCACCTCACATTATTCCTCCTTATATATCAAATCAAAACATTGCAATTCCGTTTATTTTACCGTCTGCATAGATGGCAAAAGGTTTGGATACATCATGGGCGTAATGCCGCTTATTTTTTGAACTGATATACGCCATTTCGCAACTCTTCTGCGAGAAAATTGCAGTGGGTTCGCCTGTCAACAAGTGTCGATGGATCAAGTTCTGCAACGATCATTGTTTCGTTGTTTCCCTCGTCATCAGTGAATACAATCTTTTCCCCCCAAGGATCGAAAATACCGCACCAACCACCAAATCTTCGTCCGTTAGGTTCCCATTTACTTGGTTCACGGTTTTTCGCACTATTGCAAACGACAGCGTAAAACCCGTTATTCCATGCATTTACCTGTATCGACCGTCCATGGTGCGTCTCGGTTAAATATTTGGACCGGGGAACATTGTAGTATGAAAATGGCATGAGAACGACTTCACAACCTTTAAAATAAAGAGTTCTTTGATATTCCGGAAAAAAGGAATCTCGACAGATACTAAGCCCTATTTTCGTGCCGTTGACATCAAAAACTTGGATATTATTTCCCGGCTTCCAATAGTCCGCTTCCTGCCTTGGCACATGTATTTTTCTCTGCGTTCCGACAATTCCGTCTTTATCTACAATAGCATGAGTACAAAATAAATTTTGATCTTCCTTTTCAATGAACCCATAACATATAACTATTGAGTTGTCTTTACAGATATCCACTATCATTTCATTATATCGATTATCCAGCGGTAACGCAATGTCTGCTGCGATCGGCGCTGTGATATAACCCGTTAAATTCAATTCAGGAAATAGAATAACATCTGCATCTTTTGCTTTTGCTTTTTGAGTCCACTTCTGAATGGAATCGATGCTTTTCTCGTAATCACCAATATAATTGGCAATTGAAGCGGCTGCAATCTTTAGTTTTTTCATTCATATGCTACCTTTCCCACGTCGATCGGTTTACACTGTTTCATTAAATTGGATTGATCACATGATCTCGGCTATTATACCAGTGCCCGTTTCCGTATATCACTGATGCAATGTGCCCATCAACTGATCAATCGCCAGATTCACTTCACGAGATTTCACAAGTGGCGCCAGATGCCCGTATCCTTTATCGAACACCAGAAGATGAGTGTTGGGAAGTTTTTCGCTTAATGTCTTGCTTCCCTCATATCCCGCATCATCCTGGGATGTCACGATAAGAATGCGTCCTCGCCATGCCGAGAGTAGTCCGGGATCAACAAATCCCTCCGCATTGAACTGCAGAACATTGTGTATATCCAGAGTCAGCTCCCGTTTTGAAAATCGCTCTTTGAGAGATTCGCACAAAAGTGCCCGGCTCATCTGTATTTGTGGTATCAAATCTGGTGGCAGGTTGACCGTATCAAGCCGGCTCAAAAGTCGCCGGGTGATGATATACTTCAACAGGGCAGCCGGCAGCAACTTGAAAAAGAAAGACAGGGGTGTTTTCGGGAAAAAACGGGCAGGCGCTATCGTGTTGACCAGAATCATTCCTGCAACATGCCGATAATGCCGCCGGAAAAACACCTGGGCAGTAATCCCTGAGCCGGATTGTCCGAACAGAATTACCGGACGACTCGTTTCCTTATCAAGCACACTCATTAAGGCATCGGCGATGTCATCCAATTGAGTGGTTTCAATGAGTGATGGCGCGATCACTCTGAACCGACGCTCAAAAGCCAGGATATGCCGATAGCTCATCTCCACCGAAAACAGTCTGGAAATATGCGGAAGCATCAGCAGAGTATGTGTCCCCTGCCCGCATGCTATATATTCAAGAGGTTGTCCTTTATAGTCCAGACACGATTTAGGGTGCGTTCTGACGAACTCATCGAAGTCTTTCCTGGCATTTTCTGTTAAACGTTTTCGCATTTTTCAAATCGTTTTTTTTGCAGCTTTTCCGCTGGGGAGCTGAGCCATTCTCTATAAATCCTCCCGGTTGGTCCGCCCCAAACCATGAACGATAACGATACCAGGGCAAGGACCACTTTTCCATCTGGGCAAGGCAAGCGTTGCTTCAAGAGTGATGTCTCCGGAAGCCTTCCGATGATATTCCTTCTTGACCGACCACTCATTGCTTTATGCCCTTGATAGCGACAAATGCACCCCTTCCAAAACCTGACTGAATGGTCTGGGGCAGTTCTTCCGGAATCAGGGTTTGCAACACATCCGTAATCACAAATCCAGATTTTTTCAGATACATTAAAACCTCCGGCACCGAAAAAAAAGTGGCATTCTTGTAAAATCTGCTATCATCCCGCTCCTCGGAATACTGTCTGCCAAGGTCGCTTTCTCTGTCGACAAATCCAACAATAATGAAGCCTTCTGTTTTCAGCACCCGGAATGCCTCTGATAAGGATTTTTCAATATCATCGACAAAGCAGATGGTCGTTACCATCAGCACGAAATCAAACCGCTTGTCTGGAAAGGGCAATGCTTCCGCAACACCGGAATGAACGTCTATGCCCTTCTGTCTGGCTTTTTGTGCCATTTTTTCTGAGGGTTCAACACCGGTCATGATTCCAAGCGGTACTGCGAATCTCCCTGAGCCGACGCCAATTTCCATACCCTCCAGCCCGGCAGAAGGAATCAGCCGGCGGATTGCTTCCAGTTCGGCTGAGTAGAAATCCCGGTGATTTTCGAACCATGTGTCATACTCATTGCTATATGTTTCGAACGGTTCTATCTTGGGCATAGAAAACCCCTAAAAAGTCTGCAATGGCGCCATATCACAGTTGATGGATTGCCGGATACTCTCCAAGTACAAGCCCGGCCATTGCCCTGCAACTATTTGCTTCCACATTATATCAATCTGCACTCCCATCATTAACTACAATAATATCGCATGATGGTCTTTCCCACTCTTTCCAAAAATGACTGAAATGGTTATGACCAAAGTTCTTTTTATGTATTTCAATCTCTTGGGCTGAGGCAATCAAGAATTCCCCGATTTTCTTTAGTATTCGGGGACTTGCAACGAAAGAAATTTCTTGCAAATCTTGCAGAACCGGCTCGAAAGCATCATCCTGACAGGCTTTTTCATTATCCTGACGATTATATCCATAAACCTTAATCATTGTATACTCCTGGTTCGAGTGAAAACATTGTTATAACTCTAACATGAACGATTGCCACGGCAAAAGAGTTTCCGTTCAGCCGGCTGGTCAATTATCAGGACATAATCTTATGGATTGAGGATTTCATGGATCCGGCGAAACGGGATGCTTGCAAGATACGGCGCGCCCGCTGACGATGGACTGCACCAATTGCTCGATTGATGTTTCTTAGCTCGTGCGGAGCGGTTTCATCCCGCGTCCCCATGCGATAACCTCATCAAGCATGGCATGGACGGTTTTCTCGTGCCGGGAATCGGGCTTGAAAATACTGAAATTCTCGAAGTCGGTAAAGAGGGACAGCATGACTTGAGCGCGGACATCAGCCACCTTCAGTTCTCCCATGACCTGCCGAAGATGCTCCACCGCTCTCGTCCCACCTGCGCTGCCATAACTCACAAACCCGGCTGCTTTGTTGGTCCATTCATGAAACAGGTAGTCGATTGCATTTTTGAGTGCACCGGGGATGCTGTGGTTATACTCCGGCGTAACAAACACATACGCGTCGAACGAAGCGATTCTTGCCGCCCATGACTTCGTATGCGGATGGCTGTACTGAGCCATCATGGGAGGCATAACCTCATCAAGTAGAGGGAGATTGAAATCCTTGATGTCCACCAGCTCAAACTGCGCATCATTACGACTTGCTGCAATTTGATGGACCCACCGCGCAACCGCCTCGGCTTTCCGGCCGGGGCGCGTACTTCCAATGATGATGCCTACTTTGATTGGATTATCTTGCTTTGAGTTCATCTTTATTCTCCTTATTTGTGTTACTATCGATCGGCTTTCAGCGGTTACCGGTATCCGCCTGTATTTCTGAAGTATCCTGTCCGATATGATATTCAACAGTCATACACCGGGCAAATGATTTCCATAGATCGGTCAGTACAGCATCAGCCTCCGGCGAGCGCAAACCCTGATTAATATATCCCGGTGACGTAACAAAAATATACTGGTCGTTAAAACCCACAACAAGCGGCGGATAGTCTGATCTGATGTGTTCACGCTTGGATGCGGATTCAACCTCCTGTTGTCTATCCTTCAAGAAAACCTGCAACAACAAGGTAGGGTGAAATGCTTTTGCGTGTCCGATTGACTCATCACATGTCAGCCAGCGATTGGATTCAGTAAATATCAGTTGAGCTGCGGGATGAGACAATCCTCGTATGGGTCCGGCATCCGTTGAAACAGCAACCGTCCAGTTATCCGGGATGCATGATGCGAATAACCTGACAAGCTCTTCGGAATCATCGGAACTGACCGAAGCCGGCAGGGTAAGCAACGCCCAGAAAATAACTGTTATGACTATCTTCATCATCTGGTGAATTGAACTAAAAAAAATTTCCTTCTGAATCTGTCAATGATTCTCTCTGATGATTGCCATTAAATCAAATGTGCACTTTAGGCGCAATAAATTTTCGTAACTTATTTCACCTTGCCCAGAAGTATGCACTGAGCAATACAGACCATCAATCACTCTTGATATTACTCACTTGATCTCTTGATCTACCTGGTGTTGAAGCCTTCCAAAACTCAGTTCCTCCCTGCATCCACTGGCTTTCAAGAAACCTTTGGCAAGATCTTCGACGGTGGACTCCAGAAGCATAAAAAACTGATTCATGGCAAAATCCCTTTTAGGGTCGCTGTCATCCGTTCCAAAAATCTGGTTTATGAATTTCTCGATCATCTGATCCATCCCCCAAAGTTTTAGGTGGAGCAGCTCATGTACAACAAGCTCCTCCAGATTTGTGCACTTCGGGGTGTTATTGATAAGGATAACCGCCTTCCTGTCGTCCTGGTCTATTTTTATATCTCCGGACTTTCGCCATCGGCGATGTATTATCTCAAGTTTAATATCCCAATCTCTGAGTCTTAACACCTCCTGCCATTTACTCAGGCAGATTTGAAGCTTATCACGGTCAATCGCCATGTTAATTACCTCCTAAAAACACTTCCATCGACTCATCATCAAAGACTTCGAGCAAGCCACATATCGTGCATATCGTGACGGACAATCCTTCCACCGAACTCAGATTCGATGAGATCTGAGATACACGCAATAAAACCGCGGCGACACTGCGGCTCCATCGTCAATACATTCGAAAAAGTGCCCAGCAAATCGCAATACTGAGATGCATTATATTCACGTGCACAAACGTACCGTCGATGTATGATTTTTCCGAAGCATTCCGAGTTAAACAGTTCATCATGCTGATGCGGCACATCCTCGGGCTTGATCTGACGGAACGCGGGATTGTGTCTTGGATCCCAGCGTGCATAGCACCTCTGGCTTGCCGCAAAGAATCGGTCTTCTTTGCATGCGATACCCCATCGAGTTTGAACGATCGCTACCACTCCGCCGGGCTTCAGGCATGCCGCACACCTTTGCAGGCGGGTTGACCGATCAAGCCAATGAAAAGCCGTTGCGGCAACCACCATATCGAATGATTCCGGTAAAAACTCACATCGGTCGAAATCGGCAACCACCACAGCGGCATGCTCGAATTGAGAGAGCTTCCGGCGTGCGACTTTTGCCAGGTTCGGACCCTTCTCAACCGCCACCAAAGCTGCTCCGAGCGCCGCGAGCGGCACGCTGAGCTGTCCCGTTCCCGGACCGATCTCCAGCACCCTGGAACCCTTACCAATGTCCGCGAAAGCAATAAGATCCTCAACGAGCCGCGTTGGGTATTCCGGACGTGCCCGATCGTAAGCTTCCGCTACGGCATCGAATGCGTCTCGCCGCAGAAGGCTCTGATCTTCAACCCGTATGTTTTTATTCATATTCAAAATTCTCCACCAAACTGAATAACGGGACAACTCAACTTCCTACTATAAAGCCATGCTTCATGTGGATGCTCTTTTACCGGTAATGACATCGATGCTGATTTTTATCACCTTTGTCACATCATCATATTTTTCGATATGGGTTTTTCCTTCATCGATATATTCCGGTGAATATTTTTCCAGCAGCCATATCAGAGCATCATATCGTTCTTGACCTCCGACTTCTGAGGCAACGCCGAACACAACAGCGCTTTCGTAATCGGAGCTGAACATGGATGGCACAACTTTTGTCTTCCCGACCACGCAAAATGACACTCTCGGATTGCTGGCTATATTGTCAATCTTATGACCGGTCAGTGCACAATGAAAATAGATATTATTGCCCTTAAACACATAGTTTAACGGAACGCCGTACGGCTGCCGGTCATTATCAACTGTTGACAGAATCCCATATTCACCATTGACGAGCAATCTGACCGCTTCCTCCGTACCGGTCTGTTTATCTTTTCTTCTCATTTTTTTCATGGGTAATTTTCCAATTCCTGTGCTGCGAACAGAATTCAGCGCTCAGTCATGGCGCTCCATCAACGTACTGGACAGGTCCATCATGGCAGTTCTACCCGCCAGACCTTCTTCTTTGAATCGACCGGTGAATTCACGTAATGAACCGGCAGACGCTCATCCTCGGTTCTTCCCACGGTATCACCTTCCGTCAATGGTTCCCCACGCTTAGCAATGTAAACAAGCAAATCATACATGGTTTCTATGGCGATATCTTCTGAGTTTTTACCAGCAACCAGAAGAAGATTCGGCAGCCTGAGTTGTTCCATTCCCAAACTGAGTAGACTGAGCCGGCCATCGTTCTCGTGCGCGATGCTGACGCCGGACCATAACATCATCCTTGAAGCAACACTCCGGTCAGATGCGACAGACGTGAAAAATTCAGAATCATGGGTTGCTCCGGCATCACCCCAGTAGACGCCAACAGCAGACGAAGCTTTTATGACGGCGGCAAGAAGTGATGTGAAGCGGGAAAGCTCAACGATTGGCGGGTTGTCTGCTGGTACATGAAATGTTATCAACAGGTGAGCGTTATGCGGAGGAAGCCGCCAATTGTTCCTGAAGCGTGACAGACTGAACTGAGCAAATTGATCCGCCTCGCCGTCAGGCACTGGCACAGGCATTAGAGCTACGAACGCTTTCTCGCCTGTACTGAGTGTCAAAGAAATGATTTTATCACCGTTACTGTCTTCAGAATCAAATGCTTCAGCTCGAAGCTCCTCGCCTGGAGCGGCAAAATCACTGAAAGCAAGCGTAATCGCCTCCGCGCCAGGAAGCCGGGCTTCAGAGAGCAAGACAAATGCAAGATTGTTCAATCCTCCGTCCTGCTTCTCAGACTGAAGTTTTTTTATATTTTCCCGAGCTTTGCTATTGTCAGGATTAAGCTCCAGCGTTTTTTTATAATTTTCCAATGCTTTTGTTGTATCACCCGCTGCCAAGCATGCTTCTCCCATGCTGTCATAAACATTGGCGGAAAGGGGATACAGATTGATATTACACTGAAATATTTTTATCGCTTCATCAAGCTTGCCTTGATTCAAAGCCATGTAACCCAGGCGATTTATTGTTTTTTCCGGTGGCAGTATCTTCTGCCGGTATTTTTTGGACAGGTTATCATAATGGTGAATGATTGCTGACAACCCCTCTTCATACAAATGTTGCGGCATCTGCCAATCACTAAAAATATACTCGAACCCGTAAATAAACGTTTTAATGGGCATCGTCTGATGGTCAATATCTTCAAACTGCCGGTATGTCCAATATACATTCGGTTTTGGATTCTCCTTTAAAGAATGAATGAAATTCAATAAAGGATTCAGCATGGTCGGTCCTTCATCCCCGATTGCCAGAAACAGGTAGCGCGAATGAGTTACATCGGGTCCGGAATATGTTTTGGATTTTGAAGACATCAATTCACTATCCCACCAAAGACTCGGACTTGTGGCGATAAATCCTGCAAAATTGGATTCTTTTTCCAAAACACTGTTTACGACAAACAGTCCGGCTATTGAATGCCCATACAGAACATGAAACGGAGAAATTCGATATGTCGACTCAAGATACGGCATACACTCATTCTCAAGAAATTTCATGAACAATGTTGCGCCGCCGCTAGTGGTCAGCGGAGTACCGTCGGGTATGGATGCCTTCGTGGGTGTGTAATCACGCCAGCGATCCTTCGATTCAATTCCGACAACAATCAACTCGGGACATTTACCCAGTTTTGAATAGTACGAAGTCATCCCGGCAACAGGACGCGCGAAATCCTCACCGTCAAGAACCACAAGAACCGGAAAAGGGTTTTCAGATTTTTTATATGAGTCCGGAAGAAAGACCGATACCATTCGGTCTTCATCCAGCAGCTTTGAATGGATCTGATGAATGATCGATGTTTCGTTTACTGTTTGGGCATGAGAGTATTCAGAGACAAACAGACCGATTATCAATCCTGACAGTAATATTTTTAATGTTGTAGCGCGGATAGCGTTCATATATACCTCATCTTCCATATTTTAAATTCATGACCCGCGACCGGTTCGTTTCCTCTCCGTTGTGGATTATATGATCGTAGAAACCTTGCTGCAAAATAATTTTTACCTGTCGTTTTGGCCGGGATGACCGTTCATCTTTTTGCGATGTTTCCATTTTGATGTGTCACTAAATATGACTTGGAATAACCTCTTCCGGTCTGATCTTCCACAATATGAAGAGCGCGGCAATCACTACTGGGATCTGTAACAAGGCGGCCAGGAACAGCACATCTGCGGGTTCCTTAAAGCCCGGAGTGTGAAATGCAACAATCGCAACAAGAGCATTCAAGAGACTGTGCAACGTAACTGCCGGCCAGATCGTTTTCCAGCGCAGAACGATCGCTGAATAGTAAATTCCTGCCAGAAAGGCATTCAGGACTATAGCCATTGCTTGCGGAAAGGGTCTCCCAAGCAGCAGATGAATGAGATGTGAAGCTCCGAAAAAAAACGATCCAGCAATTACACTTTTTATAATCCCGTTTTTTTTGAAGGCCCAAAGCTGGACAAATGCGATCAGAATGAGCCCTCGAAATGGTATCTCCTCCAGAGGACCGGTCGCAAGGGCATTCAAAGCCACTGATATCGCCTCTGCCGATATTCCATTACCAAAATCAGCATCAACTGCCAGCGGCAAGACATGTGTGACAAACTCGTAACCAAGTATGCTGAGTCCCGCCAGCCAGGGCATCAGGGAGCCCAGACGGCGCAGTCCGCTGATGTGTTGCCATCCAAATCGAAAAACGATGACGGCAAAGGCGATCGCGCCCAATACTCTTACAAAAGCCTGGATCAGATTGTCCGCTATGGCATTGGTGCTGACAAGAGCGGCAAGAATGCCAGCAATGATATAAACTACCAGGATCATGACGGTTATGAGTAAACTAAACCACCCTGGCTGCTTAATGGCAAAACTCCTGAACCAATCCAAAATTATCTAACTCCTTTTTCAGATCCGTGCACTTTTCGCAATCTCGAGTTTGCCTGATCCGACATCAATGTCCTTCCATCGATCGTTCGGCAATATTGCTATAATATGCCGGCTCGCGTCCTGTATGATACTGCGCAACTCCTTCTGTCCCGATTCATTCAAGATCACATGTTTCAGTGACCGGAGCGGGATAGTTGCCCAGAGAACAGAAGATACTGAAACATTTACCACAAGGATGTCGAGGACAACTTCACCCTTCTCCTCCCGCTGGTGGAGTGACAGGGAGAGTTTGTCCGATGCGGTGACACCGGCTGGCCATGTGAAGAGTAAAATGAAACAAAGAAAAACAATCGCATTATGTTTCATGGTCACACCACCTTGGTTCAAATGAAAGATGCTCAGCATAATCCGTGTTGCGCGTCCGGTCGATTCGATTGCCATCCTTTCCGATGTTCATCGCGATTAAATTAACTCCATTCCAATCTGTCAATTGTGCTAATTCTACCTCTCCATTCCACCGTATTCAACTCCAAACTCTCCGGAAACCATCGGCACAGCAGCCCGGTGTCACTCATAACTTCCTTGTAAGCGATGACCGGTCAGGGTCGCCCATGTTCCTCCCGGGCCAGAGTAACGTGACGGAGACACTGCCCAACCAATGCTCCGAAGGCGTGTAACATCCTTGGAATTCGGTGCCTGAAGCGTGCGCATGAAAGGAAAATTCAGTCGTCATCTACACGCTGTAGCATGCTGAAAAACTCATGCGGCACGCGTATACTGAAACGAATCGCTCGGTAAC
>JAFGJC010000060.1 GCA_016929305.1 candidate division CSSED10-310 bacterium
CCGGAATATCCATGTGGCTGGACATGTCGGTGATGGCTGAGCCGGAATGGTTGGGGATTTTTATAATCAGCGGTACACGAAGCTGTTCTTCGGTAAAGGCGGAATTATGGCCCCAATGCCCTTTTTCCATGAATTCCTCGCCGTGGTCACCCGTAACAATAACAATCGTGGAATTCATAAGGTTGTTATCCCGGAGGTAATCAAAAATCCGCTGATATTGAGAATCCATGTGATGACAGGAATTGATATACCGATTCTTTATCAGTTGAATATCTTTTTTGAGATCCATCGTTGCATAGTTGAGATCCGGCAGATAGTCTTTTCGGATGATGGATTCATCCGGGAAATAATAGTTGGCGTGAGGCGACTCGAAAAACATAAATGCCATGAACGGCCTGGAGCGATCTCTGTTCGAGATGAAATCAAGCATTTTCGTTACATTTTGCCTGTCATTTTCCCAGCCCGACAATTTCTTGTCGCGTTCGACCAAATCCTCAGAAGGTATTCTCGAAAAAATGGTCTTATCAAACTCAGGATAACTGAACAAAGCGCTGGTGAACATTTTCATCTGATAATGATGGTCCAGCAGGATATCGATGAACACCGGGCTTCTTCTTTCATCCAGGAATGAAAACCAGTAATTGCCATATAGTCCATAGAACATGGAGAACAACGCCATTCGTGTTCCGTTGCCGCTGCTGTAGTGGTTTATAAAGGTTGCCGCATTTTGTGCAAAAGAGGAGGTGGCCGGCATGATTTCGGGATCGAGCATGTCCGCTCGCCAGGATTCAGCCACCAGCCAGACAATGTTGTATTTTTTCAAGCCGGCGCCTATTTGAATCGGCTGCAATGGATAGTTTAAATGAATTGAACCGGAGTTGGCGTGGATGGCAAAACTTTCATCACGCTTGATCTCATAACCCAAACGTTTAGCCAAGTGTTTGAATGTTACAGGGAAATAGAACGGAAATGCTGTTGAGGCCGCCAGCACCGGTGAATGGCCTGCAAGTTCACAAGCCCCATAAGCGCTTACCTGAAACCCGCAGGCTAAAATCAACAGACTTGTCGCTAATATGCGCCGCTGTTTACTTTTAAAGATGAAGGTGACCAGTTTGGCCAGTTTTCGGCTATGGATCACGGCGACGAGTAAAAGGGTTTGAACCAGAACAATTCCGATACATACGATCACAAATGTCGTGATTGTAGATGCACTGCTTCCTAGTGATTCCAGACCTCCTTTTGTCGTCAGCAGATTCCATACAAATCCATTTAAGTGGAAATCATACATGCTGAAAATCTGTTTATCCGTAAGAATAAGGACTTGCAGGAAACTGCTGAGGAGAACGGCTAAGCCATAGAGCAGATATTCGCCGCGGACACGTATCTTCAACAATAATGCATCAATAAATCGCAGTGAAAACAGTATCTTGAGAATAAATACGGGGGCAAACGCAAAGGCTAAATAAATGAATCCATAAGCGATATAGACCGTCAGGGCAAAGACAAATGTCAGGCCATCCCTGATTTCAATATGCCTCAGGTAGCCGAACGTATTAACCAGCACCAGAAGATAGCTGAACCAGAAATAGTGTTTCAAATGTATGTCGGCGTTATGAAATCTGATTTTCGTATCCATTATGACGTCTCATCCATGAATGTAATAAATTATGAAAAGGTTTAATCGCCTAAACGGCCTGTTTATCATTGTTATGGTTCATGCAGTTTTGATTTAAGCTGAGCGACATCCACTTTTTCAATGTAATCTTCCAGCGGGTTCCAGATTTCGTGGAACCCAAAGGCTTTCATTTCAGCCAGGGCCTTTTCTCGGGGCCAATCCTGGATAACCATTCGATACATCGCGACCATCATCCCGGTCCGATCGATTCCCTCGCGGCAATGCACGAAAACCGGCTGATTGGCGGGGTCGGTGACAATTCTAAGAAATTCGATGACATCTTCTTCTTCCGGGTGGAGTGTTTTACATGAAATATGAAATTGCCGAAAGTTCATGTCCGGGAGGGAATTTTTATCCGTATCGAAGACGCGGAGGGTCACGATGGTTCGAATCCCCATTTTTTTGAGTTCGACAAAGCCTTTTTCGGTCGGTTGTGCCCCGCGATACAGGCTGTCGGAAACTTTTGCAAAAAGGGGGACTCCTGCAGGATTATGATTATTCGCAGATATTGTCTGCTCACAAGTCCCGCAGGAGTTAGTGGACTGACAATGGATCATTGAAACGCCGATCATCAATATGATAACAGATTGAACAATAATGGCTGGTTTTGTGTTCATTAAAAGCATCACATTCGGTTTTTTGACGATGTTTCCAATAATGCTGTCTGGATATCAACAGGTTCAGGTATCTGCGCGAACAGATCCATACGATGGACACCGGTGTAAATCAGCAATATGATGATCCACGAGATCTGCATGGACACGATGGAGTGGCTAAGGTAATGCTGGCCATTGAGTGTTTGATACAGCCCCATGGTCCAGCCTGCGGCCAGGCCCAGCAGCAAGCCGAGAATTTTGTTGCTTCGTTTGTTGAAGATAAAATAGAGCATCATCAGTGAAAAACCACCGCTGGCATGGCCGGCGGGCCAGCCTCGACCTGGCTTTTGAGGTTTAACATCAGCGGGATATTTTTCAAGTACTTTGATATAAGGAACCTTACCACCGTATCGAATCGTTTTTTCCGGTGTATAAACATGGGTGGCCTTTTTTAATCCGGATATGGCCAACGGCACCAGGATGAGCGACAAGCAGAGCAGCAGGCAATTCCGGCGGTAGATTTTATAAAGCGGATCTTTTAAGGAAAGCAGGCCGATCAGGACACAAAATATACCCAACATAATCAGTAGAGCCTTTGGTCCTGTATAGAAAATGAAATGTAATATCGGCTCGTGACGATTCACCACCCAACGGTGCAAA
>JAFGJC010000061.1 GCA_016929305.1 candidate division CSSED10-310 bacterium
CTGAAGGCTTGTCGGGTTTGCGTTTGAGATCATCTTGTGATGCAGATCATAGACTTCTTTACCAAGTGTCCCGGCCTGATTCCCCGGAAATGCAAAAATTTCTACCGATTCGCCTTGCTGTCTGAGAGTTGCCGAGAATATCTCGATCAGAGAACTTTTCCCGATGCCGTCAGCTCCTTCAAAAACAAAAAGCTTACCTCTTGTTTTTTCCGCATGCTCATTCATTTCGTCGAACCATCCATAGGATTACTGTTCAATTCAACAAACTGCCGGAGATAATCCGCCAGATCACTGACAGATTTCTTAGTAGTTCCCAGTTCCGGACACGCGACGAAGCAGGTAAAATTCTCCAGTTCAAGATCCATTGATCTCGCCATGAATGCTCCTAGTTGACATATTCCCAGATAATTACCATATGCCCTGTCGAATATATATTGAGTTGGATAGAAAGCGCTTACGAGAAGTCCCCCTGATTTATCATAGCAGAAACCGATTTGTTGCAGACAAGGAAAACCTCTTTGTGGTTGGCGTGTGTGATCTCTGGCTGGATCAAGGCAAGAAACCTGCATAGCTGATCGTCTGACACCCATGTTTTGACTCTTACGTTCGTTCCAGAACCCGATTATGTGTTCCAACTGGTTGATTCGAACTTTTTCCGAACCTTTGATCCCTTCAAAAGCAATCATACGCTCGAAATATGTCCCGTAACGATTAAGGTGGCTTCGCTTTTTCAGACGAGGGATCATTCCGTCCAAATACCAGGAGTATATGGATTGACGTGATTCCGGATCTGTTTTATAAGGTCGTCTAACGGGGAAAATCGTTGCAGCAGTCTCATCAATAGAGCACTTATGTTTCTCGTGTCCGGCGAGAGCAGCATCCAATGCCCGCCTTACCTCACTGCTTTCTACTGGACAATTGTCTTCAAATCCTTGAATTGATATACAAAATGGATAATGAATGCTGCCACCTCCGTCATACACCGCCAGAAACGCTTTGGCCCAAACAACAGAAAGATTTCTTCCTTCAATGATCAAGGGTGAGTTAATCTTCATCACAATCCTCCAGATGGCGATATACTGACCGCCCTTCAAATCCCATTTTTGAGATCCGTATGTAACTCGACCAATTCGGTTCGCACGAAATCCGTGTTATTCCAGGTTCTCTAGCGACCATCCGAATCCCGTTCGGGAATTCGTTCACCACCGTAAGTATTTCTTTATCCAGTTTGGATCCATGCGGTACAATAGCCGAGTCACCGACCCGCAGGTCGATAGCAATATCTCTCCAGGCGAGGTCGGCTATTACTAAGTGTCCATCTGACTGGCTACCAAAAATTTCAAAACGAATTTTCTGTGGTGTCCATTTCAACAACTCTTCTGCTTTTGCTCGGGATATCAGTTGAACCGAATACTGCATGTGACGGATCAAGGATTGGTATCCCATTCCGAATTGATTAGAAATACTGAATATTTGTACCGGTGTACAGTTTTGAATTTCCCATTTTCTTATTTGGAACGCTGCTTTTACCGCCCATGGGGTTGCCAGAAAATAACCTGCGAAAACATTGGCGATGTGATCCTCCTGGTCTAAAGAGTTACCTAGTTCGAGCGATTCAAGGTCTTCCAATTTAGATCCATGACCGAAGTACCAGTGTCCGAGTTCGTGACTGCACGCGAAAGCCTGTCTTCCTTGTGGCCGTAAGGATGGAACAAGAATGGTCTGTTTCGATCTCGAGTACATACCTTCAAAACTGCTACCGCCCAGAAAACGAACTTCAAGCCCCAGTCGTTCGGCAGCATCAAAAACGCATACGAATTGGGAATACCCGAGATTCAACATTTTCCGAACTTCTAATGCTCCTCTCAGTCCTTCTCGCGCTGCAATCTGCCGGTTATTCATTTTGGGGAGCCCCCAGCGTTTCTTAGAGTTTTCAAGAGGTTCATGATTTTGTCTAAATCTTCTGGTTTCAGTTTATTCAATTCTCTTGCGGCTAATTCGATTGCGGGATCGTAATCCTCAGGTGTATCATCGGTTAGCCAACTTACTGAAACCCCATATACCCCTGCGAATTTTGGTAATTCGTCAGCAGAAATCCTACGCCTCCCTGCTTCCATTTCGGTGATGGTTGGTCGGTTATAACCAAGCAACCTGGCAACTTGCCCTTGAGATAAACCCGCATTCTCACGGGCAGCTCGCAACCTTGTTGCAATATCTTTTCTGTATTTTTCAGCTTTATCCATGTTTTTTATCCTTTGCAGTTTGAGTTAGCAAAAAAACCGTATCAACAATCTCAGATAAACATCTTGATTTTCTCTGTTCATCATCGACAAATGGATTTACACCAAGTGGAATTTGAAACCCGAGTTTCTCACTCATGCTGCATGCACAAGCGACTCCATCTATACTCTTCAAACCTAAATTCCTTATTGGGTCTGTCGAATCAACGATTTCAATAGTGTTACATTCCGGATCTATTTCCCTGAGGAAGTCTATTATCCACTGCCTGATCCTTTCTTTTGTGTTTTCCATTTTCACCTCCTTCAGGTAAATGGTAAGAATTTCTTACCACACGTAAGAAGGCGGTGTCAAGAAAATTTTTAACGATTACCCGAGGTGGTCAATTTCCTAATTATTGCCAACGTCTCCCGAACTGATCTTTGATCAGATTTGAAAGAAACTATTCCTGGGATCTATCCAGTCATTGGAGAAAGACTGAAGGGATTGGAATCTATTGTAAAAGACATGGCTGTTCAATTATCAGAACCTGATCAACAAATTGATTCAGAAGAAAAATAGTCCTTGCTGCACAAAACAGGGCCGCTAAATCGTCTTATATAATGGAACCTTGACTTTGGATTTGGGCTTCTCGATAATAAACTGCAAATGTAAACATCAAGATCAATCCCAAGGCACAAAAGGGAGATGAGGAAATGATTGAAATAAGTTACAAAAAATTTGGATTCCTGGCCCCATCTATAATCTGCATTTTCTTATTTTTGTTCTGCAATGCTGTCATTAGTTCAGGCGATGTAGTCAGCTCGATCGAGCTGAAACTTCTGTGGGAAAGAAAAGTCGACTTCGACTATGATGTTATTTCAATATCACCAGATTTCGGTCGATTTATTGCATCTGGGATAATCTCAGATAATCAAGATAAGTACGTATTACTCGACTCAAGATGTCAGAAAAAAGAAGAACTCGTGTCGTCAAAATTGAGTGCTATTAGTGATTCGGAGGATTCACTTGAACACCAAGAAAACTCAATTGAAAAAAAGGAAAGAACTCTCCCATCATTGATGGCAGAAGTTGATAGCAGAATCGTTTATTCAGAAAATATTCAATACATTGGTATTTTCCAAACTTATTTCGACAAAGATTCCGGGAAATTCGGACGAAGATTTAGGTTCTTTGAGTTAGGACCTGACTGCGCAAGAGAAAAGTTATGGGAGGTAGATCCGATTTGTTCGAGTATGCATGACAAAAAAAGTTCTTTAGATACTACAAAATCTAAGGATTGCTGCTTTGATGACGGCAAAATTGCTGACAATGGAAATGTAATGCTTATCGCTGGAGGCGATAGAGATGGGAAAGCCAATAGACTGGCTATCTACAACAAAAGTGGCGCGATCATAGAAGAAATTGGTGATTGCTCTCAACCACTGCCTCCGCTTGGATTTTCAATGAATAAATTCGGGGGATTTAAGTTCAGCGACTGGAAATCAGATAGTTTAGGTGTAACGACCCGGTATTTTGATCCCGATGGTGTAGAGATTGCAGAAAATGCCTTCCGGTTGAATTCAGAACCATTCGATATCACCGCAATGCCCTTCTGGACACGATCTCAAAAAGACGGCATCATAAGCTCCCATTATTTCGTTGCCGAAGGAGAAAAAAAGGTCCTCTATATCAAAGCCGAAAGCTTTTCTGGGCAGTATCTCAATCTATATAGTCTGGATAGAGCAGAACAGGTTTGGTCAATCGAGAACAAAAGAAAGGGTTATGAATTCACCAGTATCAGTGCAACTAACTCCGGTGATCTATTCCTGGTCGTTGGAAAATTGAAGTGGGACAGAAAAAAATGGGATCTAGATACCTATCAAAACAAACTTACGACTAATCCCTTGGAATTAATCTTTGTTAATGGAATAGGTGAAGTAATTCATCGTGTTGATACTTTCCCAGGTGCTGATTCGGTAAAGTTGTCATCTGATGGTAAAAAGCTCTTCCTTCATGACTCGTTTGGCAATTTTAAAATGTACAGTATTGAATCGTCACGGTAGAGGGTACGGACAATGAATTTCGAGAAATATTCTAAATTCGTAGTGCTTTTTCTGCTTCTCCTGATATCCAACTTTGCTTCAGCAACTGTATGGCCGGTTCCCGATACGGGACGAAAGGGAGTAATGACTGTCTATGGAGATTATCGATTCGGAGATCTGGGATGTAATGTTCATGCTGCAATAGACATAACCCAAAACATTGAGAACGACAAATCTGACAGCTGCAAGATCCCCGTTCAGTGTATCCAAAACTCCGAATTTGTTTGCTACATTGTAAACAAAGAAACCGGCACACTCAGACCAGGAAATATTGATGGCATTGTCTTGCTATGTGGCTACAACTACCACGTATATCAGCATGTAAAAGGCATCGATCCTCAACAACTAGAATCACGACCTAATTTCCCCAATATCGCGGAAGGACAGCACATCGGTTACATAGCCGAATCAGGTGATGACGCGTACGGTAATTCGTCACCTCATCTTCATTTCGCAATATATGGCGGGAATATCCTGAAAGGCACCGATACCACCACCAGGAGGTTGAGAATCAGCTTTTTTAGGCGGATGAACATAGAAGCGCTATGGGGATTTAACTATGATCCTGGCGGTGTCTATCCGATTGAAAACCCGTTGAATATTTTGCCGGATGCCGATGTACAAGACACGATACCTCCTGTATTCTTGAATTCTGATGTCAGCGGAACACCCATTGATGTCGTTCCCAACTTGGCATTTCAGAATTCTCGAGTTTTTACTACAGGATATGTGGATAAAGAAAAGTGTCCTTGGGTTGTACGAGGAAAGGTGGATATAATCGCACGGGTCAACGATTACATGAATGTGAGAGGCCAATTTTCCAACGGCAGTTACACTACCGATGTCATCCCCGGAATTTACGAGATAAAGTACGAAATCTACCTTGGGGCATCGCAGATATTGGAAAGAAAGCTAATCTGGAGCGATTTGCCAAATTCTAATTATCACGGCCTCTTGCCAGGCGGTATTCTTTGCCGTGAACGATTTGAAAAGAGTCTCCCAGTTCATCCCCATTCAACCGATTCATTCTACTGTCCGGGTTATGACAGCTATGAGTACAATTATAATTACTACGTGGTC
>JAFGJC010000062.1 GCA_016929305.1 candidate division CSSED10-310 bacterium
ACGGAAGTGCTTTCGATAACATCAGGATATAATGTACCCTGAGCTAAAAAATCGATATTACCGATAGCAGAGGCTTCGCGTTCGAACACATGGATAAACGTATTCCCGATAATTTTACGTTTTTGTTCTGGATCATCTACCCCCATTAACGCGGAGATAAATTCTTGACTGGCGTCGATAAACTTGAACCTATGCCCAAGTAAATGCGTAAAATATTTGCAGACATCCTCCGCTTCTCTCTGCCTTAGAATACCATTGTCTATAAACAGAGCTGTCATTTGATTTCCGATTGCTCGTTCAAGTAATAGTGAGACTACCGCTGAATCCACACCTCCCGAAAGACCGCAAATAACATGACCGTTTCCCACTCGAGTCCGTATTTCATTCACTGCATTCTCAATAAAAACTTCGGGAGTCCAGACCGGATTGCATCTGCAAATTTCAAGAGCAAAATTTCTTAAGATTTCAGTTCCATAATTGGAGTGGGTGACTTCAGGATGGAACTGAACACCATATTGAGCTTTATCCGGACACGCAATGGCTGCATATGGCGAACTTGGTGAAACTGCCAGAACTTCAAACCCTCGAGGTAGTTCCGGCAGAATATCGGAATGACTCATCCAAACCTTGCATTTCGCTCCCTTATCGAGACCTTTAAACAAATTGGAGTTATTCATTACAGCAATTTCCGTTGGGCCATATTCCCGTTTTTCCGCTCTTCTAATACGTATTCCCGCATGCCAGCCCAAAAGTTGATAACCGTAACAAATGCCCAGTATCGGAATTTTGGCATTAAATACCGACAGATCCGGTGTGGGGAAATGCTGTTGAGAAATACTCGATGGACTTCCCGACAATATTATTCCGGAAGTTTCTTTTGAAAAAATGCTGTCTGAAGAAGCGTCAAACGGCAATATTTCACAGTATACCCGTGATTCTCTTATCCGACGAGCTATCAGTTGCGTATACTGCGATCCGAAATCCAAAATGACTATTTTTTTTTGAAGTGTGTCCAATCGATCCTCCTGTATGCGAAAAGCCGTGCCATTACAATATCAAATATTCATGGTCTACTTTAAAACACTCCGATGGTTTTTGTTTGCCTCGAAGAACGATTTCGCCTAACGAAACCAGTTTGAATAAAGATTTAAGATTATCTGCAGTTTGCCGGTCAACGATAATATCCCCAATTTTAGCGACATCTTCCTGCAATCGTCGAGCAATGTTCACTGTATCACCGATGATTGTATAATCTCTTCTCACTGAAGTTCCAATGTCACCCGCGATAACCTTTCCGGTAGCAATTCCGGAACGAATTTCAAGCCTGTGAGATTCTGACAGACCTTGGTTATGTTTTCTAATTTTTCCATGCAGTTCGATGGCGGCATTAATAGCCCTGATAGGATCATCCTCGCTGGCGAAGGGGGCGCCAAAAACCGCCAGGAATCCATCTCCGAGATATTTGTCCAAAGTTCCTCCATAACGAAAAACCGATTCAACGGCTAACTCATAGAACGCGCTAAGACGCTTTTCTACCGTCACTGGAGAATAGGATTCAGAAAAGGATGTAAACCCATGTAAATCGCAAAACCAGACGGTTGCTTCCCGTTCTTCGGGCGTGAGATCTCCACCCTTTTCAATAATGATGTCCACAATTTGAGGAGAATGAAACTGCGCTAATCTTTGGCGGATTCTGTTTTCTTGTTCGATGTGTTCTTGAAGCCTGGTTTGTTCCAGTCTTAGAGCGAGAAGATTGGCGACGGCAGTTAGTAGTTCCAAATGAGATTTATAAAAGTGTTTTCCCAGGGTTCTACTGTCAGCGGCGACGATACCTAGGAGTCTATCGTCAAGAAGCATTGGAGCGGCAATCAGCGAATATATACCAGAAAAAACGATACTGTCAGCATCTTTGAATGCTGGATCCAACGTTGTATCCGTAGCCAAAAGGGCAACTTTCCGCTGCATTACTTTCTTCAGTAATGTCTTGCTGGCAGGAAATCTTTCGTGCAATTCGTTGAATTCCCATGCACATTGATCACAGATGAACGTTTTGGGAAAATCAGAACCAGGTTTAAGCATGTAATAGACATAATCTGCTTGAACAACCTCACGGATTAAATTGCCAGCCAGAGAAAGAATTGCTTCGGATTCCTGAGCTTTTATGAGTTCGGTTGAAACCCGATATAGTAGTCTAAATGCCATCTCTCCCGATAGACTTTTTTCCTCACGATTCGACTTACCAAGCAGCTCATGAATATTGAACATTTTCGTTTGCTCGGAGTTATTGTGGCGTGATTCAGTAGCTTCGGAAACAATCTCGTCGTAAACCAACTCTAATTCCAGCGATCCAACCCTAATGATATCACCAACTCTCAGCTCGGTTTCCTGAACCTTTACTCCGTTGACAAATGTCCCATTCTTACTGCTTAAATCCCTAATCCAAGGTTTTCCATTCTGAAACAAAAACTCCGCATGCTGTCTCGACATATTCGTAATGTCGGGGAAACTGACTCCGTTTATCACCGATCTGCCGACAATCAATGGCTCACCTGTCAGCAGGACAACAGGGACTGATTCCGTTTGATCGATCCGAATCAATTTGAATTGTGTCATTATGCTGCAATTTTGACCGCAACAAGTTTGGAAATACCTGGATCAGCCATGGTAATACCATAAAGTATGTCAGCAATTTCAACGGTAAGTGGATTATGTGAAATCATCATTACTTGTGTCGTTATGGACAGTTCTTTGAGATATTCCGTAAATCTGAGGATGTTTGCATCATCGAGGGAAGCATCGACTTCATCAAGAAACAGAATAGGTGAGGGTTTGTATTGAAAGCTTGCAAACAGCAAAGCAAGGGCTGACAAGGCTTTCTCACCTCCGGACAGCAAGTCTATAGTTCTTGTTCTTTTACCTGGTGGCCGACAAAGAATTTCTACACCCGTTTCCAATGGATCATCCGGATCAATAAGCTTCAATTCAGCTTCTCCTCCATTAAAAAGCTGTTTGAATATCTCACCAAAAAAACGATTGACATTTTCAAAAGCCTCGTTGAATTTTTTCCGGCTTATATGATTAATCTGTTGTATAGTTGTTTTAAGTGATGTTATCGATTTTTCAAGATCATTAAGCTGTTCATCGAGATATTTATTGCGCTCAACAATTTCACAATGTTCTTCAACCGCTGTCAAGTTGACGTCACCTAGAGATTCCAATTCGCGTTTCAGAACATGCAACTGCTCCGTCCATTTACCCAATTCCTCAAGGTTGGGAATCTCCGGCATTTTAACAGCAATATCTCCCAGGTTTATTGTGGTCTGTTCTTGTATAGCCTTCATGGTCGATTCTGTTTGAGCTTTCAGTATTCGCTGTTCCGTTAATCCTGATTCAACAGATCGAAGTTGTTTCTGGAGGGTTTCCTGTTCATGGATCAATGACTCCTCGGCAAGTTTTTCTTGACCCCATTGGGATTTTAATTTCTGGATATTCATTTCCATTGATGGACGTTTTCTTAACAGCGATTCCAATTCGTTTTTAACATCTTGAAGATGAGCAGAGAGTTCGATCATCTGTTGATCCATTTCATCTGCTCTTATCGTCAATCGTTTTGAAAGGGAATCTAATCTCTCAGATTCGCTGTCGATTTGATTGATTTCTCGCAACAAAGAATTTTTTCTTTCCCTCGTTGTTTCCAAGGCAATTCTAACGTCGGTGAGTGAGGAATTTTGTAGATCCAGATATTCCATCAACTCATCAATTTCTCTTTCCTGTTTGCTGATTGCCTGTTCTAATTCATTTACTTGTATCTCATCATGTGATTGACCAGTAAGCTTCTGATGTGCACGCTGAAGCTCATTCAATTCCTGTTGCAATATTTCTATTTCACCCAGAACCGCTTCAAATTGCAGATTTACCTGTTTTAACTGCTGCTCGCTATGTGAAACATCTCTTGATATTTCAGCGATAGAGATCGTTGTGCTGGAAATTTGTCGTTCCAATTCATCGCTTTCGCGACGATACACTTTTTCTTGCTCTTTATTGCGGTTCAACTCGCATTTTAACTCATCACTTCGCTTGGTAACATTTCGGATTTCTGATTGAAGTCTGCCCATCTCTTTTTTACGATTGATATAAGAAGGTACACCATCGGACTCCCATCCTCCCGTTACAATTCCTTCTGGTGTAATAACTTCACCTTCAGTTGTAACGAGAGTAATCGGTTCTTTTTCCATTTTCCAAATCTCAAGCGCCGTTTTCAAATCATCAACAAGATAACTATTATAAAGTAGCTGCTTGAAAAGAGGCATATTTCTATTTTCCGTTCGAATCAAATCGATCACCGGTTTAGCAGTTTCCGGTAATCGGGAAGGTTTACCATGACCATTGACGAGTTTCGGTTCAATGGGAATGAATGTGCACCTCCCCTTTTGCTGTGAAGAAAGAAATTGTATTGCTCTTTCAGCCTCAGAGTGTTTGGTCACGACAATATTTTCAATCCGTTCCTCCAAAGCAGCTTCAACAGCTCTTTCATACTCTGCATCAGTATCAAACAGATCTGCGAGGAGTCCAATGATTGAGCCATTGACGGATTCATGATTTTTATAATCTTTGAGAACAGCTTTTACACCATTTTTTAATCCTTCGCCTGCTGCAATGATTTCCTCAAGAGAATGATACCTATTGACGATTTTCATTCGCCGAGACTCAATCTCCTGCAACCGGCCATTTAATTCATTGATGTATCCCTCTTGTGATCTAATCTTATCATTTACACCTTCCCTTTCACTTGTCATCGTCTCGAGTATTTCCAAATAATTTTGTTTTTGTGAGACAGACGTATCTCGATTCGTGATGTGCTGATAAAGGTTTTCTTCGATTCTATCCCTTTCCTGAATGAGTTTTTCAATCCTCGATGATACTCTTCTGATGGCTTCTTCTAACTCTGCTTTTCTATTCCGATATTTCGAAGCAGATTCAACAAAACTCAAATGTTTAGATTTCATTAAATTCAAATGATTTTTGTGCTTATCTATCTGACGCTTGATATCTGAAACGATTCTTTCATATTCCTCGGTACTGGATTCCTTATTCGTAATTTCCGCACTTAGTTTCTCGCAATTTTTTCCCAATCCAGTTTTATTTCTTTTGAGTTCCGTAACCTTTGATACTAATGATTCAGATTCAGATCTCAGTCGCATGCTTTCATTTTGAATATCATGTAACCGCTGCTCCCCATCACGAAGTTTATCTTCGGTGGCATCGATTTTAAATTCCATCTGGTTATATTCTTGTTGCGCTTTTTGGAGCGTTGCAGCAGATTCTTCTACTCTATTTTTGGCCTGTTGAACTGATGCGGCCTGCAAACCGATTTTAGCCGACAATCGAGCCAATTCGTTCTCCAGCTCACTAATATATTTGTTAATGTCGGTTTGTGAATTGAGGCAGTTAGCATATCGAGCGGCAACTATCGAAACTTCGAGTTCTTCAATTTCATGTCGAAGTGCTTTATACTTTTCAGCTTTATGAGCCTGTCTTGCCAGGATGATACGTCGTGATCTAACTTCAGCAATCACATCTTTGACGCGAGTAAGGTTCTGTTCTGTTTGAGTCAATTTTGTCAGAGCTTCTTTCTTACGATTCTTATACTTCAGGATACCTGCCGCTTGCTCAAGAAGCCCCCGTCTTTCAATAGGCCGAGCCATAAGAAGAGCGTCAACCCGACCCTGTTCTATCAAGGAATAGGCCCCCTTACCCAAACCGATATCCAAAAAAAGATCAATAATATCTTTGAGCCGGCAAGGTGTTTTGTTCAGATTGTATTCGCTTTCACCGCTTCGATAGAGTCGCCGGGTAACTTCGATACAATTGTATCCTATGGGTAAACTACCCATTGGACATTCGATTGCCAGTGTAACTTCTGCCATGCCAACGGGCTTTCGATTTGCACTGCCATTAAAAATAACATCCGACATACTTTGAGCTCTTAACTGCGATGGTCCCTGTTCACCTAGAACCCATCTTAGGGCATCTAAAATATTCGATTTACCGCAACCATTGGGTCCAACAATTGCAGAAATCTGAGAATTAAATTCCAAAGACACCTTATCGGGAAAAGATTTAAATCCTTGGAGTGTTAATTTTTGGAACCGTATTAGTGAACCCAAACGCTGATCATTTTCCCGATTCATTTGTTGCAATCCAGTTGCTTATTTTGAAATTGATAACATCTCGAAAACTCATAACTTTCCATTTTATTAGCATATCAAGTGTATAGATTTGGAGCAATGAATTATGCAATTTACAGTGGTCGAAACCAGATCCTAGCACTACATCTGGGATTCGAGTTTCCGAATTAAAACATTCCAGTAATTATCCTCTTTTGTTTTTATGTCTTCTGGATATCTCATAGCTTTTTTCCGAAGCTCTCTTCGTATTCTTTTTGCCTTATTAAGCAACTTTCTTCCACGATCTTTTTCATGGTTTTGAACAGCGATCAAACCCAGATAAATCGTGTCTTCCAATTTAAAAATGCTGTCCGATTCACTCAGCGTCGATTTTCCTTTAAGTTCACTTTCTTGAAGATATTCGGACGCGGATTTAGAATCTCCCAAATCAAAATAATCGAAGGCATATTCTTTCAATGTAAACCGTATCAACTGTATCAAACCGGCTTCACTGGCAATTCTCAAAGCTGTTTGATGTTCCTTGACAGCTCTATCCACATTTCCGTTTAGACGATAGATTCTTCCTTTAAGCAGCAGAACCAGGCACTTCTGCTCGCTGGAATCGTCACATAGTTTTTCTGCAGCGATGAGATGTTTGAGTGCTTTTTGATATTGTTGTGTCTGATACTGTGACAAGGCAATGTTTCTATGAAATTGGATCATATCATCGTTGGCCTGCAGGGATTTGAAAATGGTGATAGCTTTTTTCCAATGTTTTTCTGAATCTTCGATATTACGGAGTGAGGCATGAAATGTGCCCAGGTTGCCATGAATTTGCCCCTGCAGTGCAATGTGTTCATTTCGATCAAAAATTTCTATTGCTGCTGTCGCATATTCAATGGCTTTTTCGTACTGGCCCAATTTGAAATATACACTTGAGAGATTATTCAGATCTCTTGCAACAGGCAGTTTTTTGTTTGAAGTTTGTGATAAATCTAAAGCTTTATGAAGCAATTGAAGGCTATCTTTCCATTGCCCTGAAATGAATTTGAGGTTGCCTAAATTTCGGAGCAATATGCATTTTTCATCCAACATACCACGTTCTTCGGCCAGACAAAGGGCTTCCCGGAAAATATTTTCAGCCGTTGATATGTTGCCTTGATAAAACTCCATCTCTCCGAGTAATCGATGTGCTATGGATGCACTCATTTCATCCCCGAGAGCCCATGATATTGAAAGTGCTTGTCCGAGGAAAACACCTGCCTTTTCAAATTCATCCTTGAGATGAAAAATTAAACCTTGGTTTATTAACGCTTCAGATTGAAGTTTAAAGAGGGGTCTATAGCGAGCAGCAGCCTGATCTAAAAAAAACTCCTTCAAGATGTCTGATTTTTTCTTTTCAAATTCCATCCATTCGCGTCCAGTGTCGAATTGCCGGCGACCCCTTAAAAAATTATCCATTTCACTCAGAAATTGACTCAAGGTTCTGATTATGGTTCGTCCCTTCTCTTCATCACTAAGATATTCTCTGGCATCAATCTTACGTATGGCTGTCACTACATCTTGAACTGTTGGAACAGGTAGAGTGATGACGTTCATTTCTGTGCCGAGTGAAACAGGCAGATCAATCGGTTCAATAGCTCCTTGGTCTGCGATTTCAGAGATTCGATCCGTGAGTCGCATCAATTTGACCTCGTTACGACAGGATCTGCATTTTTGAAGATGCTTTTCGATAGTGATCATTTCTCTGGAAGATGCTTTATTTCTCACGAAATCGATCATTTTACCGAGCACCCACTCACAGATTGTTTCCTTTCTGACCTTCATATACTATTACCCTCCAGAATTTCGCGAAGCATTATTCGGCCTCTTCGAAGTCTTGAAGTTATTGTATTCATATTTGTTTTAAGCCGTTTAGAAATTTCTTTAGCTGTCATACCTGCGAAGAAATAAAGTTCAATGACATCACGGTAGTTCCTGGGAATTTGTTTCATCGCATCTCGCAGATCCTCGCGAATAAACAAATCAGATTGTTTATCTTTATCCAGGCGATATGTCGCCTCTGATATTACGAAATCATCGGAACCCGTTAACTCAACCGAAACATATTTTTTCCGCCAATATCTCTGGCACAGGTGATCAATAGTGATAAACAGATACCTTGGAAACGCTCTGTCATCCTTAATACTGTGGAAATTTCGAAAAACTTCCTGATAGGCTTTTTGTATGAGATCTGGCTGATCATCATCACGAATACCGCGTTTTCTGCATACCATTAGCGGTACGATTTGCGTTAGTTTAAGAAGTTTATCGCAAAGTTTCTGATCCCATTCACGAGTTTTGACATAATGAAATTTAATTCCACTAACCACGTCTGCAATTTGGTCGTAGTCCATAACTACACAACAATATCCCCGAGTATCCTTCACACAAGTAAAGGAGTAGTCTAACGGTAAAAATCATTCACCCTGCAAGAAATTTTTCTAACACCCCTCGCTAAAATCTTTTCATTATTTGGTGTAAAGTCAAGTATACTGGAGAAAGTGTTGACATGTTGAACACAGGATAGTTAGGGTTAGAATATCATGAAGTCTATAGTGTATGGGAGAAACTGTGCATTATTAATGTTATTTACCGCTTTGGGATGGACATTTATGGCATTGATCGGTTGCGTCAATCCAACACTTGTTCAAACATTGGTTGTGGATGTAGAAAAGCTTAAACAGGAAAATGAATCTTTAAAAACGGACATGTCTGCTTTAAAGGATGATGTTGATCAGCTGAATTCAGAAATGGAAAAAATAAAACAGCCGGAAGCGGTAAACAAACCGGACACATTAGCGGATGTCACACCCGAGATGGTACTTCCAACTCCTTCACCTCCGCCAGCACCTGAAGTGGATAACGCAGAGATGTATTATACGCAAGGGCAAAATTATTATCATTCTGGACAATTCAGAGAAGCTGCATCAGCGTTTGAGAAAGTTGTTGTTTTAAGTATCGCTGATCCGGAGTTGGCTTCCCGCGGATATTATTGGCTGGGTGAATGCTATTATGCCCAGAACTCCTTTGATCGAGCGTTAGAATTCTTTCAAAAGGTATTCAATAACTATGGCAATGAATCTAAAGCACCGGATGCTTTACTGAAAATAGGCTTTACATATTGTGAATTGAAAGCATATAATAAGGCAGTGCAAGTATTGGAGGAATTTTTACGAAGGTTTCCGAATCATCGAGCCGTATCTTTAGCTGAAGGCAAGATTTCGGAGATAAAGAACCTTCAACATGGGGAGCCGATTCAACCCGATTAATGTAAGGAGAGCCGGCGATGAAGCTTTTTAAAAGTATTACATTGGTTCTGCTGGGGATAGCTGTGGTGGGGTTGATTGCAGTCGAGTCCAATTGGGTTCATGCCAAATCCTGGACATACGACGGCGTCGAGTACAAACTTCCACGGCCTATGGAAGAAATTCAGATACCCGAAAATTTACCTGAATACCACGATGTTGTTCCCGGAGATTGTCTATGGTTCATTTCAAAGCAATATCTGAATGATCCATTTCTGTGGCCACTGATCTGGGAGGAAAATCTTGATACTATTCAAAACCCGCACTTGATTTTTCCCGGACAGAAGGTGAAATTGCCAGGTGGAACTATCGTTACAACAGGTGAGGTCATAACACCCATTTCGACAGAACCATCCGAAGCAACAGAATTGGACCAGGAGGCGGAATTTGCAGAGGAACTCACTGATGAAGCATCTCAAAAACGAATCAAACCCTACCCTGTAACTTCCGAAACAAACATCATCGCTTCTGGATATATTGCAAAAGACATAAAAGAAGGACCAAAAGTTGTTGGTGCGAATACGGAATCCTTTGATCTTTCATCGCGGGATATTGTTTATCTTGACGGTGGCAGCGATAAAGGATTGGAACCTGACCAGGATTTATTCGTTTTACGGAAAATGCACAAAGTTGTGCATCCGATTACAGGGAAAAATCTTGGATGGATGATTCATGTTGTGGCAGAGGCAAAAACACTGTGTATTAACGATGATAATGCTTCGGCTATTTTAGGCACCAGCTATCATCCGGTTCTGAGAGGTGACTTTGTTGTTCCCAAAGAGGAAATCCCAATACCCGTCACTCTCGGTTCACCGTCAACAGATCCCTGCAATCCCTCTACAAAACAACTTCCCGGGACAATTGTTGACGCTTTTATTGGCGGACCGGAATTTTCTGATGCAGTCGTATTGGCGAAAAATGACATCGCGTATATTGACCTTGGGAAAGCGGACGGTGTAGCTCCCGGAGATTATTTCACCATTTTCAAACGAAATCTTGGCGACGCCAATCTACCTCGCTACGTATCCGGAGAAGCGATGGTAGTAAAAGTTGCTGAAACAACATCCACAGTTGTTATCACTCAAAGTCAAACCGCGATTTTTATCGGTGATCAGATCGAACTAAAACAGTAAATTTAAATTTTTGTAGGCGGGAAGGAACCGGTGGTGGTTCCTTCCCGTTTTTTTTACTATATTGAAAAATAAGATGAGTAGGGATTTTTCTAATAAGTGTGATCGTACCCGCAAATGGATAGCACTGACCTTATGGGAAGGGTTTAAATTCAGAATATTTAAGCAGCTTACAGATACTCTCGCAGACCCACTGGTCATTTTCGACGACCCATCGATTCTCAACAAATTTGCAAAATTAAATTCAAAATCATTTAGTACGGATGATCTTCTTGAAAAAGCGGAAATTATATGCAACCTCTCCCGCTCAAAAGGATTTGGGATCCTCACATTTGACAATGAAGAATACCCCAGACTGTTAAAAACGATTTCCTCTCCACCGCCGGTTCTTTTCTTTAGAGGCAATGAAAAATTTTTAAATATGCCCGCCATTGCAGTTGTTGGAACCCGTAATCCAACCCCTTATGGATTGGATGTCACTCGTGAACTCGTGCATCAATTAACGGATCACGGTGTGGTGGTAGTGAGTGGCCTAGCTTTAGGTATTGATGCATTAGCTCATGCCATTTCGATAGAAAAAGGAGGAAACACGATAGCTGTGCTCGGTTGTGGTCTTGATCAAAAATATCCGGTCAGCAATCAGCAAATCCGATCAAACATCGAAAAAAAAGGATTGGTTATTACTGAATTTGATTGGGGGACGCCACCTAGACCTGGACAATATCCCCAAAGAAATAGAATTATTAGTGGAATTTCATTAGGCGTCGTCATTGTCGAAGCCAGAAAAACCAGCGGTGCTTTGATTACAATCAACCATGCTTTAGATCAGGGAAGAGAGGTTTTTGCAGTTCCTGGACCGATAACTTCCCCTGCAAGTCAAGGACCTCTGATGCTTATCCAACAGGGGGCAACACCCTTGCTAAATGTTCGTGATATTTTTGATCAATTGCCATCATTAGGCTTTCCAAAGCCGAATACGAACAAAATAGCACTTTCCGATAAACACTCTGCAATCCATATTGAACCCCAGTTCGAGCGGATCTGGGAATTAATTTCTGATCAGGCAGTTGCTGTTGACGATTTGATTGCAAAATCCGGCTTGCCCGCTCATCAAGTACAAACTGGTCTTTTAGAATTGGAACTGAAAGGGTATATTAAGTGTCTTCCCGGCAACTGCGTACGGCGCAGTACCGAATTTTAATCATAACTATGGACAAATATCATGGGTAAGAAAATAATTATCGTAGAATCTCCCGCCAAAGCAAGAACGATTAACAATATCTTAAAGAACGAATATCAAGTGATGAGCTCGGTAGGTCATATTCGTGATTTGCCCAAAACACGGTTTGGCGTGGACATTGATAATAACTATCAACCGGAATATGTCACAATATCCGGCAAACAAAAAATTGTTGAGCAACTAAAAAGGGCGGCTAAAAATGCTGATATGATTTTTCTAGCGGCGGATCCAGACAGGGAAGGAGAAGCCATTTGTTGGCATTTGATGCATTATTTAAAAGAAATCAATTGTCATGTTCATCGAATTCTTTATTTTGAGATAACGCCTTCGGCGATTAAAAAAAGCCTTAGCTCACCGGAGTCTTTAAATCTTGCGAAAATTAATGCTCAGCAAGCCAGACGTGTCTTGGATAGAATAGTCGGATACCGTTTAAGTCCATTGCTTTGGAAAAAAGTCAAGCGAGGATTATCTGCGGGAAGAGTTCAGTCGGTTGCCCTGAAAATAATTTGTGACAGAGAACGAGAGATTCAGTCGTTTGTTCCTATAGAATATTGGACTCTCACGGCTAAGTTAGCCAGCTCTTCACCTCCGGATTTTTATGCATATTATTATGGTTCCCAAGGTAAAAAGAGAAAACTTTCTGACGAAGATCAAACCTTAACAGTGCTTTCCGAAATCAAAGATACTCCTTTTATTGTGCAGGCTATATCATCCAGAAAAGTCTATCGTAATCCTCCGCCACCATTCATAACGAGCACGTTACAGCAGGAAGCCGCAAAGCGTTTTCGCTTCCCTGCAAAAAAAACAATGCGAATAGCGCAAGCTCTTTATGAAGGAAAGGCAATGACAGGATCCGATGTACATGGTTTGATAACCTATATGAGAACTGACTCACCGAGAGTGAGTTCGGAAGCGCAGGAATCAGCGAAACTCCTGGTAAGTGAGCGGTTCGGAAAAGAATATTTGCCAGCCAAACCTCCTGTCTATAAAGCAAAAAAAAGTGCTCAGGAAGCACACGAAGCCATACGCCCAACCGATATTGATCTGTCTCCGGAAAAAGCTGCGGAGTTTTTAAAAGGAGAAGATCTAAAATTGTATACTCTTATTTGGGAAAGATTTATTGCGAGTCAGATGGCATCTGCTCACCTCAGCGTCACAACCGTAAAAATATATTGCGGCGCAAAGCAACAGCATGAATTTCGGGCATCCGGAACTGAAGTGATTTTTAAAGGATTCTGGCAGTTAACCGGCAACCCACTCAAAATAAAAAACAACCTTTCCGATACCGAGGAGAGTGATGGATCAGACAACAGTCAGATTCTTCCAAAGTTAAATTCAAGTGAAACTCTTAAATGTCTTGGTCTGGATAGCGAACAAAAATTTACCAAACCTCCATCACGATTCTCGGAAGCATCTCTCGTTAAAGAACTAGAAACACAGGGCATAGGGCGTCCAAGTACTTATGCCGCCATAATGACGACAATACGTGATCACAATTATGTACATATCATCGACAGAAAATTTGTCCCGACGGATTTGGGGTTTTGTATTACGGATCTATTGACGGAATATTTCCCCAATATAATGTCTGTAAAATTCACTGCTGATCTGGAGACGCGTCTTGATGGAATAGAGAAAGAGAATTCTGAATGGACTAGCATCGTAGATCAATTCTACAGATCTTTTTCGGAGAATTTGAGGAAAGCCGAAAAGAGTGTAGAGAAAATAAAACCCAAATCTACGATTGTTGAAGGATATGTGTGTCCGGATTGCGGTGGCGAAATGGTTATCCGCTGGGGAAAAAAAGGCAGATTCCTCTCCTGTGCATCATTTCCGGATTGCAAAGGGATCCTTCCATTTCCTGAAGCAGGCAAAAATGTTGAGAAGACAAAACACAAAGGATTTTTAACCTCCGCTAAATGTCCGGATTGTGGAGCGTTATTAGTGTTAAAATCTGGACGTTTTGGCAGGTTTCTCGCATGTCAGAATTTTCCGAAATGCAAAGGAAAGGGACCAAAACCCGAAGGAAAACCTTGTCCTGTGGATTCCTGTGACGGTGTTCTTGTCCAAAAGCGTGGAAAAAGTCGAAGATCATTTTATGGATGTTCGAATTACCCAACCTGCCGGTTTACTTTTCAAGGCGTATTGATTCCAGTGGCATGTAAAGCGTGCGGTTTTGATTATATGAGTTCTAGTGCTCGAAAATTAGATTCAACCGTAATCTGTCCCCGGTGTAATTTTAACGAAGAATTGTCGAGTATTGATGAAAATCGAAAGAGCGATACAGAGATTTCTGACATATCTTGATCTTGAACAAAACGCTTCGGATAATACGCTCCGTGCATATAATCGGGATATTGAAGAATTCTCGTTTTTCATGCGCCGCACGGGGCAGGGTTTGGACTCAGCAGGTGATGTCAGCATTGAAACAATTGATCGAACCGCCGTGCGAGCCTTTCTTGGCTATTTGCATTTCCAAAAAAAAGCCAGGTCAACAATTGAAAGGAAACTAGCAGCTTTGCGGAGTTTTTTTCATTATCTCAAGCAAACAGGCTTGCTATCAGAAAACCCTGTCAAACATATTCTTATGCCAAGAAAGCAAAGAAAGTTGCCTGTTTTTCTCACAATTGATGAAACAGAACGATTACTCGAATCTCCTCAACCAATAAATGAACTCAAACTGGTCAGGAATCTGGCAATCGCGGAAATGTTGTATGGAACAGGAGTGCGCGTTTCCGAATTGGTAGGACTGAATCTAAGTGATGTTGATTTTGAAATGGAGGAAATCCGTGTTTTGGGAAAAGGGGGAAAAGAACGTTTGATACCCGTCACCAAACCCGCTTTGGGGATTCTGAGAAAATATCTGGAGATACTTCGATCTTCAGTCCGGGTAGCTTCAGAGCAGGGAGCTCACCCATTATTTGTGAATTTGAAGGGCGGCAGACTGACGGATAGAAGTGTTCGAAGAATATTAAAATCCCTTGGTATTGATCAGGGATTGAAAAAAAATATTCATCCTCATCAGCTTCGACACAGTTATGCAACCCATTTATTGGATTCAGGTGCGGATTTACGGGCTATCCAAGAATTACTGGGGCATGCAGGTCTTGCTACAACTCAAAAATACACTCATGTCAGTTTAGAAAGGTTATTAAAAATATATTATGACAAACATCCAAAAGCC
>JAFGJC010000063.1 GCA_016929305.1 candidate division CSSED10-310 bacterium
GCCGTTTGATTTAGCAACGTAACTGCCACGGATAGCTGGGATAGATACCTTGAAATAGACTCCAAAATTACTCAAAAGTTATTTCTGAAATCGGAGTATCTTTGAATCGGGTTCCGGGGTAAACATCTCCGATTATGAATTGTATCCAGTTGGTCACTCGCGGGGAGGTAAGCTGAAAGGTTTGGGGATCAAGGGTATCGGCAAGCGAGACTGTTTGCGAGGAACCATCTGAAAAAGAAAGAGTGAGGATTTTGATGCGATCATTGTTTTGACTCTTGTAACCTCCGATAAGAGTAATCGTTTTGATAAGCACTGCTCTCGTAAACGTTACTTTGAGCCACTCGTGAATCCCATGCTCAGAGACACCTTCTACCCACGCTGTATTGAGGTCTCCATCAACTGCGTTTTGGGGATCATACCTATAGCTTGTGCCCTTTGAATCCCTCTGGGGCTTAAGGGTTGAGGAGGCCGTAACTTCTGAGATAAATTCCCGACGAACCGGGAGCATTGTCTGTGGTTGTTCCTGCTGTGGGGGCTGCTCCGAAACAAAATAAAAATCTCCGATTAATGATGATGCTTCCCAGGGAACCTGTTTATTCTGTGTTTCCGCCATGACCGCTCGACGCACGGTCTTAAACACGTCTTCGATCTTCAGGCCGGGCATTTGCATTGCGTTGAGCAGATTTTTGGTATACGGACTGTTCTTGCCCTCGCCATCGAAGGCGACCGTTCCAGGGGCCGTCGCATAGGCGATCAACGTTCCGGATGACGCTGACATGACCGCCAATCCGCGACTTGCAGAACGAACGCCTCGATAGGGATTATTGCGGCAGGCATCTAAAATGATGATATTCAGGTGACTGCCGGATTGTTCAATTTTATCAAGCACCATGCCTGCGTCTACAGCTTTATACTTGACTTCGTTTTCTGAACGGATATCGGCTCCGATCGGCAGCAGATAGTTGATCCCATCTACCTGAGAGCCATGCCCGCTGAAATAAAATAAGGCCGTATCACTCGCCTGTAATTGGTTGCCAAACGCTCGAATCGCTTCTTCCATCTCTTGTTGCGTGGCATTGGTTTTTTTCGTCACTGCAAATCCGAGTTTCTCCAGGGTTGAGGTGATATCATTGGCATCATTGAGCGGGTTACGTAACGGAACTCCGGCATACTCGCCATTTCCAATGACAAGTGCCCGTTTACTCCCGTAACAGAGTGAAGATGCTTGCAATACCAGATAACAGGCGATAAAAACGATATACATCCTTTTTCCTGACATGTTATTCTCCCTCCTCAATCACAAAATCGAAATATGTATTTGGAAACGGTTCTTCTCTCAGTGTAAAATGCCACCATTCTTTTGAATAATTGCGAAATCCATATTTTTCCATGAGGGTTTTCAGCAAAAGTCTATTCTGACGCTGTTGTGGAGTGATGTGAGTATTTTGTGTCTCAGCAAATTCATGGAAACAATCAAAACCTGTTCCCATGTCAATGCTGTTATCTTGAAATCGGTGTTCACGCGACAGATAACATTCAGATAACTCCTGACCCGGCAGATACTCTTCCTGTTCAGGAACAGGGACCGGAACGATGGTCAGGTCAACTGTGCTGCCGCTGCTATGGCCTGATTTTCTGGCAATATAGCCCTTTCGAAATAGATCTGTTTTCTTCATAGTCGGATAGAATTCCTTTTTCATCGTCTGATCGGAGCTGTTCATTGCCCATTCCACAAACTTATCCACGGCTCGCTGCGGGCGGTAGCAATCATACATTTTTAATGACAGCGAGCGTTGACTCAGTTCTCTTTGAACCTTTTTGAGAGCATGCGCGGTTTCTCGCGTGACAAAACATCTTGACGCATTGTACCCGGGTATGCTTTCTCCGACAAAATTATGCGAAGTATAATAGCGTAGATCGACAACAATCGATGGGATCACTGCTTGAAGATCGACAAAACCATCAGGCATCCTTGTTGCTGACGAATCACCCCATATGCAAAAAGGGGAGATTACCCAAAAGATCAGGGCAAGACAGATTATTCGTGTTATTTCCATGATACCGACTATTTTTCTCACCCCCTCCTAACCTCCCCCATCAAGGGGGAGGGACTTATTTCCGATAATGTCTGATATCATTTCGCATCGAAATTGTCAAAACTATTTCACTAAAAAAACGCATTGACTTGTTACTGAACATCGTCTGAGTAGTTACCAGCTCTTGACGAGATAGTGAGAGGTGGATGCTGCCAGGAGACTGGCATAATTCGGAAGAAACTCAATAGTTTCGCCGACGCGATAGGGTCGCTCAGACTCGGTCAGATCAACAAGTAAATGGTCACTTGAGGCGCCGAGGATTTCAAGTGTTTCGTCAAGCGGAGTCAGGCCGTCTATGCTGATATCCTGACGGCCAAGTGCCAGAATGGCACGTAATCGAGTGCCTTTGTCTTTATTAAATCGCGGTGTATTGCCAAAGGCATCCTGTCCGATTTTTCCTATTGGTACGGAAGGTTTCCATTGGCATTCAATGATTTCAGCCCGGATTCGGAAGGTATCCTGAAACGTGCCGGGGAATGGGGAGCGGTCAATGACATTGCGTCCTAACAGAATTGTCTCACCGATGCGGAAATGGTTGATTCCAGGAGGCATCTTGCCTGAAGCCAGCAATTCAAGTCCGGAACTATTGCCCCCTGAGATGATTTTCAGGGAAGTTCGGTATTCAGTTTCGATGATCTCCTTCTGTTGTAACAGGAGGTTCATGTGGTCCGGTGTGGGGATCACGCCACCGTAACAGGCAAGGTTACAACCAATTCCTTCGAAAATAATGTGTTCGCATCGGACAATCACAGCAACGATTTTTTTTAACGTATCAGGCCAGATCCCTTCACGCAAATCGCCGACATCAATCATCAGGATAATTTTGTGGGTTGTCTGAAGCTTTTTGGCTGCAGCATTAAGGGCGTTGATGGTGTCAATTTCAGAATTTAATGAAATGTCAGCC
>JAFGJC010000064.1 GCA_016929305.1 candidate division CSSED10-310 bacterium
GAAAACAGAATTGATGCATAAAGAGCGGATTTTGACGCGGCGGGTTGACGTGTCGATACTGGACAGAGGTTTGATTGTAGCCGTTTGTCTATGCGCCGCTGTCACTGTTTTTTTGTTGCTGAAACCCAATCCGAGGATGGGTACGACCATGGTTTGGCTCATCTTACTGGGTTTGCTGGGATGGCTGACGTTTCACCTGGATCTGCGGCGGCAAACCCCCATCGGCTCCCTGTTTTTCCATAAACATGAATGGGTATGGTTACCGGTTATCGTAGTGGCTGCAACCGTGATATCCGGTCACGATATTACGCATTGGCGCTGGGTAGGAACTCCCGATGAAACACGATTTTTCATGACGGCTCAAGCCTGGCTGGAAGGACGGCTGGACCGGTTCATCCTGTCCGAAGACGGCGTTTTTGGTTATCATCCGGTACTCTCAACCGCATATCAGGCTCTCTTTATGAAAATGTTCGGATCCGACCTTTTCGGATGGCGGCTGTCGTCCGTTTTTGCTTTTTCGCTGTCCATACCCTTTGTTTATCTGTTGGTACGGGAATTATGGAACACCCGAAGTGCTTATATCGCTGCGATATTGTTCGGTTCAGCAAAACTGGCGATAGGTTTTGCACATTACGGATATAACAACATTCAGGTCTATCTTCCGGTATGGATCTCATTGGGATTAATGGCGTGGTCAATTCGAAGGCAAAGCCTGTTTGGTTATTATCTGAGCGGATTGATTGCGGGTCTGGGATTTTATACCTATTATCCGGCACGGCTTGCACCTGTTCTGACGATACTGTTGGGATCTGTCCTGGGCGCTTTTCCTGTGTTGCGTAAAGGTAAATGCCTTTCTCTGATATTTGTTTTGGGTATAGTTGTTGCGTTGTTACCACTACTTATGCAATTCGATACTTTGCTTGCCAATATGCTGCAGCAGACAATGGTGACCGGCGGGGAAAAAATAGAGGGCGCACAGGTACTGGATACGTTAAAACGGTTTTTTATATCGGGCGGAACACTGCACCGGATAGGCAAACATTGGTTTATGAGTTTTATCTATGGAATCCAATACAAGTATCCGCACCATTTTCAAACAAATCCGGTTATTGATCCGTTTTCAGGTTTCTTGGCTTACACGGGTGTATGGCTAGCGCTTCTGAACAGTTTTAAACGCAGGCGGGACATGTTTCTTGTCCTGGCTTTTGCCGTGTCATCCTTTATTGTAGGCGCCATCTCGTCACATGATCGCCCACCACTTACCCGGCTGCTGTTTTTAACACCCTTTATGGCGATATTTGCCGGACTGGCGATTGATGCACTCGTTCAAGCTTCGATGCGAGTTAAAAAGTTTTCCAAGTATATGTCATGGATCGTTCTTATCGGTTTTACATCCGTGTCCGCCGCCTGGAACGTTTATACCTTGAATAAAACCATCTATGTCGATTCGCATGGATACGGCGACGGCACAACCGGAGAACTCATTCGCCTGATACAGTCGTTTCCTGACAATACACAGGTTGTGTATATCCAGCGCAGCGACACATATATGGACAGCGTCGATCTGGTGTTTGACTACTATACGTTTCGTCATCGAGCAAAATATATCCGTCCATTTACTCATTCAGTGGAAAAAGACATCAACATGCTGAAACCTCCATGTTTAGTTGTCTATGAGTTGAAAAATGCCAGGCAGATTACCGAATTGCGCGCTTATGTCGCCAATCGTTTTCCGGGTGCAGCCTGGCAGAACTCAGATCCGGGCAAACGCTGGTCATTGCCGTACTGTTTTATACCGGGCACAGCTAAAGAACACGAAAATGACCGCGTGAAATGACCGGGAATTGACACAATGTCATCAGACAACTGGGAGAAACTGCTCACGGCATTCCTTGACATCAATCATTCCGAGATCGAATTGTTACGTACAGTAAGTAAAGATGTTCTGTCGCTCCATCAGTCATTTGTGAGTTGCGATCTGACGGATGCCAGCAAGCGGATTTACGGTGACAATGAACGTTTACGGAAAGCTTATTCCTACTATTATCTGTTCGTTAACATACCCAAACTTGTTTATATTTTCGAACGTTATCGCAGATTCCTCACAACGCCGGAACAGGTGCTCGATATCGGCACAGGTCCCGGAACAGCAGCCTTAGGGATGCTGTCTGTAATGCGACAGGCCGGCAGAAGTAAAACATCTGTAAACATTGATCTGGTGGACAAGAGCAGAGAATTTGCCAAGTTGTCAAGATTTTTGATTGATCGTTTCAGAAGGCATCTGAACGTCGATGGCAAAACCCGGTATTCAGTTTCTGATATTTTACGTCCGGAATTTCCTTTCAAGGAATTCTATGATTTGATCATGATGACGAATATTTTGTCGGAGTTTAATACCGGGGATGGTTTTCGGGAGTGCAGGCGACTGATCAATAAGGTTCTTCGCCAGGACGGCCATTTGCTATTGATGGAACCGGGATCCGTTTCCCATTCGCGCCGAATGCTGATATTTCGTGATTACCTGACAGCGAATGGCTGGCATGTTATCGCCCCCTGCCCATCGTCACAGCCGTGCCCGGCATTGAAAAACCCTCGCGATTGGTGTCATATGCGGATTCCATGGTCACCATCTCCACACATCATTGGAATCGATGAGCGCACGGGATTTAAAAAATCTCAACTCAGTTTTTCCTACTGCCTTCTTGCGCGGAATGAACGGGCAGCAACGGATCATCCGGGAAACAATCGTTTTGTCGTTGTATCTGATTTGCGCAAATCGAAGGGAAGGATGAGTATTTTTTTGTGTCATTTGGGAGAAAAAAAAGAAGCGGTACTTCTAAACCGGCAAATGACAGATCAAAATGCCGTTTTTTCAAGGCTTGAGCGATATAATGAAATCCTGTTGAATGATGTTGAAATAAAAGGGGACAAACTTATTATCAACAAATTATCATCCATAGTACCATTGAAAACGAACGAAGAATTTGCATAATTCAGATTGATGAAACCTGTAGTTTTATCCCGTAGTCAACACTCTATTTCGAGAAAGCACATCGACAGAGATGCACTTAAAGTTCTGTACCGGCTGCATAAGAATGGATATATTGCCTATCTGGTCGGTGGCAGTGTGCGTGATTTGCTGTTAGGCCGGACGCCGAAAGATTTTGATATTGTTACCAATGCCCGTCCAAACCGCGTAAGAAAACTTTTCAGAAACGCGTACCTTATCGGCCGCAGGTTTCGACTGGTGCACGTGAAATTCAAACATCAGATTATTGAGGTGTCCACATTTAGAAAAACGCCGCATCATCAAAACGGTAATGATGATGACCTGTTGCTGCGCCGTGAAAACACTTTTGGAACACCAGTCCAGGATGCACAAAGACGTGATTTTACAATTAATGGGCTTTTTTACAATATCGCTGATTTTACCATCATCGATCATGTAAACGGATTGGAAGATATTACACACCGCTGTGTGCGGTGTATCGGTGATCCGGACAAACGGTTCCGGGAAGATCCGGTAAGGATGATACGAGCTATCCGGGTGGCCGCAAGACTGGGTTTCAGGATTGAAAATACGGCATGGGATGGGATATTGAGTTTGGGTGCAGAAGTTTTAAAATGTGCTCCGGCCAGACTGCTGGAAGAAATGTTTCATCTCCTCAAACACGGTTCCGCAGCCGAATCGACGAAACGGCTTCATCAAAGCCGGCTTATGGAACATCTTATGCCGGAACTTTCAAAACACTATAGTGACGCGGTATCGTCCAACTTCCATTTGGACATTTTGAGAAATCTGGACAAGCTGACCGGAGACCATCCATTCAAATCTCCAGCACTCATCATGGCATGTGTTTTTTTCCCGATGGTCAATCATACGACAGGATATTTGAGATCAGGCGAAGATTTGAGAACCCGCGTCGAAAATTGCCTGAAACCGCAAACACAACGCTTTAACTTTCCACGACGCTATTTTGACAGAATGGTTCAAATATGCATCGCACAGCGATGGTTTTCCAGTAATCGAAAACGGAGATTCCGTCCCATGGCATTCATCAAGCGGAATTTTTTCGGGGAAGCGTTTACGCTGTATTGCCTGCACCGGATGGGCAACGGCGACACTCAGAGCAATTCCCTCGATATCTGGTATGAACGCATTAAGAGTGCTGATATCCCGGACGCATATAAGCAGGATTTGTTGTCTGTCACATCTTTGCCATCAGAGCCGTGAATACCTGGAACTGATACAAAAATTCAGGTGTGATTCACGGGGATTTGCCCGTCAACATAACATTGGTTTATTCAAACTGATAAGTTGTTTTTGAAACTTGTCTTTTTGAAATATTAATATTATTCTAATAAACCAGCTGTTGTGAAATGAGGATTCATCTAATAAAACGGGTTATATGTTTGTGGTTCTTGGCCAAATAATCAGTCATACATAAATCAAAGGAGGTAAAGTATGGGAGTGCGAAGAGGATTTTTTATTGCTTTATGGCTTCTCGCGATCGTGCCGTTTGCCGGCGCGCAGAATGCTGTATTGAATCCGGGATTTGAGGATTGGGCAGATGTGAATGGTCCGCCGGATAACTGGACGCTATACGGTTCGGGTATCACTGCGATTCAGGAAGCTGTCATTGTTGATTCCGGGAGTTATTCCGCGGAGGTGACATGGACCACCACCGACACGGTGAACCTGGAACAGTTGGAGGTTCCGGCA
>JAFGJC010000065.1 GCA_016929305.1 candidate division CSSED10-310 bacterium
ATAATCGCCTATACGCAGATCTTTTTTTGTGATCTCATCCTTGTTATGCAATGTGGCACGTCTGACTTCAACTCCCCCTAACCGGATAGGCTCGAGTATTGCCACCGGAGTCAAGACACCCGTTCTTCCCACCTGAACTTTGATATCCAACAATCTTGTTATAGCCTGTCTCGGTGCAAACTTAAAAGCGATCGCATACCGGGGACTTCGTGCTGTTTCACCGAGAACATTCCATTTTGAAAGATCATTCAGCTTTACTACAATGCCATCAATTTCATATGGCAATGTGTCCCGCTGATCCAAAATTTTATTATATGCTTTCAGCACATTTTCCTTATCGGAACATAAAAATTTTATCAGATTGACAGGTATACCCCACTCTGAGAGTAACTCCAAAAATTCCCAATGCGTGCGAAAATCGAAATCGTCTACTTGTCCATATCCATATCCAAAAAAAGATAATGGCCGTTGTGCGGTAATTTTGGGATCCAGCTGCCGAAGAGAACCTGCTGCGGCATTTCTCGGATTAGCGAATAATGCATCCCCAGTTGCAGAACGAGCTTGATTCAGTTTTTGGAAGTTTTTACGGGAAATGAATACTTCACCTCTAATCTCTATGTAACTCGGCATCGTGCGATTATCCTTCAATCGCAGAGGTATACTTCGAATTGTCTTCAGATTCTGCGTCACATTCTCGCCAATAAACCCATCCCCTCTTGTCGATCCCAGAACGAAACGTCCATCTTCATATACCAGTTCCACTGCAATCCCATCCATTTTCGGCTCAACAACAAATTCGAGCGAGTTCACAGAAGTCAGTTTTTTGTGTATTCGGTCGACAAATTCCGTCATCTCCTGATAATTCATGGCATTATCAAGACTCAGCATCGGTTTTTTGTGGGTCACAACACCAAAAGAAGTAACAGGAGAAGCTCCAACTCTCTGGGAAGGTGATTCGGGAACAACAAGTTCCGGATATCGATTCTCCAAAGATATCAGTTCCCGTAGTAACAGGTCATAATCATGATCCGGGATCAGAGGTGAATCTAGAACATAGTACCTGTAATTATGATGATCGATGAGTTTTCTTAACTCATCTATTCGCTGTTTGGCATTTGTTCGATTCACCTTTCCTCCTATTCACAATTTTGTTATACAATCCGACATGGTAGAATATTATTTCGAGATATGAAAAGGCTTGTCAATGGTATTTGTTTCACGTTGATCCTGATCATCGGGAGTTTCGTCGATATTCATGCAAAGATTACCACTGTGCAGATTTTTAGTTTGGAATCAGAATCGGAAATGGAATTGGAAGCTGAATTTTCACGGCTTGAATCGCTTGGAATAAATACCGTGATAATTCGAGTTTTTAAAAATAAATACGACACGCCTTACAAAATTATAAATGAAAATGACGATGAAGGTATCTACTTTAAATCTCAAAATGAGCCATTAGTTTCAAATTTACTTCCGTTAATTATTAGTATTGCACATAAACACAATATTTCGGTGTATGCTTGGATAACAACTCGCAAATGTTCATGGATTTTATCAGAACACCCGGAATGGGATTCATTGAGATTCGATGTCGTTGCCAGAGACTTCAAACCAAGTGATCAATTGGATATTTTTAATCCTGCTGTCCGCAAGCGACTGCAGACTATGTTAATGGATTTAGCGGATACAGGTATAGAGGGTATTTTACTACAGGATGACCTTGTGTCCCGGCAATTTGATGATTTTAGGACATCTCTGTGGCTAAGCTTCGACGGACAGCAGTTTAATGAGGATTCTTTTTACACGCTTTTCTCTAAGATGAATCAACATTCAAAATATCTACCCAGATATTACGAATGGAATTTTTATAAATCAAAAGCAATTTGCTCATTTATTGGTGAATTTCTTGGTCCGATCAAAAAAAAACACCCAGAAATAAAACTAGCCGCAAATGTTTATTATGAGACAGTTACACAGCCCGGATATGCCCGTTTATGGTTGTCTCAGGACCTCGAATGGATGATATCGACACCATTGGATACTTTTGCCATTATGGCGTACCAACGACAAATGACCTATGAATTAGACACATCTCTGGAAAATGTTCTTAAAACACTTTCTAATGCAGCTGAATTATTGAACAGTAGTTACCTAATGTCTAATAATTCTATATTTTGGAAAATACAAATCGAAGATTGGTCAAGCGGAAACCACGTAAATTATAAGGAATTAATGTCATCAACTCTGGCAGCAGGTAATTTTTCAATTACTATTGTGCCCTACCGCGGTATTTCATCACTTAATTATATAGAACCGATAATTGCTGCCAATTCGGACTAGAGTTTTTTTAAAAGCCGCTCTGCTACTCCAATAGGAACGAACGAAGTAACATCTCCACCCAGGGCTGCAATTTCTTTAATCAGACCTGAGCTGAGATATGTCGTATCAGCGCTGGCCATCAGATAAACGGTATTAATTGATGGTTCAAGACGACGATTCATCAGTGAAAGCTGAAATTCGAATTCAAAATCAGAAACTGCACGCAATCCCCGTAAAATCACATCTGCTCGTATTTGACGTGCATACTCCACTAACAGTCCCTCAAACATATCAATTTTGACGGAAAGCCTCTCATGGGTAATCGCGGCTTGAATCATTTGAAGTCGTTCGTTTGCTGTAAATAATGGTTTTTTACGCGGATTTATTAAGATGGCGACTGTCAACGAAGAAAACATCTTCACGGCTCTTTTTATTATATCCAGGTGACCATTTGTAATCGGATCAAAACTGCCCGGATAGACTGCATGAACCATTACCTCACTCCCTCTTCATACCCCCAAAACTCTGCAAAAACTCAATTGAGTTTGTCCGTATCGGCACATGCGCAATATCTCAAATTCCAATGACAACCGCTTAAGATCCGCGTTCACGGAATACTCAAAAATCAGAGTTGTTTCGGATATGAATGTCAAATGATTTAGAATACAATGAATCACTTTATTATTATAATCTAATCCATAGGGTGGATCGATATAGATATAATCAAATGTAAACTGGTGCAGTAATTTAGGAAGCCAAACCAAAGCATCGCCCGTTTTTAACTCAATTTTTTTGTATTGACGAATAAAATCTGTATTTTTCAGAAGAATCTTAAAAATACTTGGTTGTTTTTCCACAAATACACATATCGCTGCTCCCCGTGATAAAGCTTCTAATCCAACAGCGCCTGTACCGGCAAACAAATCAAGAAAGCATGTATTCATTATCGAATTGCCGATTATGTCAAACATACTTTTCTTGACTCTGTGTGATGTCGGTCTTAGGTTTTGATTTGAAGCTGACAGCAGAGTTCTACCGGAAAACTCTCCTCCACAAATTCTGACAACATTTTTTTTCACTTCAGTAACGTGTCAAGTTTTTCCAACGTTTCATTTCTCAGAGTTTGAGGATCTGTTGGCGCTGTTTTATCCTGTGTTTCAATAAGATAGCCCGATGTTGTTTCCAGTGTAACCTTAGGTTGTGTCGGATCAATCTTGTCGACTTCAACTTTTACTAAAATATCGACTATCTCCATACCCTTAATTCGAATATTGCTGATGAAATATCTTGCAGTGCAGGGTGGCAGTTCTCTTATCGGAAGATCCCGTCGAACTTCGCCACGCCATAAAAACAACTCCAAGCAGGTGGAACCACTGCCTTTGAATATTCGTTTGTTATCGTCTGATAAGATAAAAACAGCCTCCTCCTGTTTTCCAAAAGCATCTTTCCATGGCGCGAGCGAAAGGGTAACTTCGTCTGGACACTGTTCTCTGGAACGCACAATCCAACTCCATGGATAATCTTCATCCGGACTTGTCACCTGAACCCTGACCCTAATAATCGGTTCTCTTGGTTCCATATCCCAGACTTCGTATGCAGACTGAGATCCTTGCAACTCAATTTCCTTAATCTTCGGGAAAAAAAGCGGATGCATAGCCCGAATCGTATGTTTTCCCAATGCCAATTTATTCGACATATAAGGCGTAATGCCTACTTTTTCATCGTCGATGTAAATGGTCATACCGGGTGGATTCGTCACAATTGTTAAACCTGGATTTGTTAACTGTGAAGGTGCATATGAAACGCCATATTTAGGTGTCTTTCGGTTTGAAACACTTAGCACAACCTCCAAAATACCAGGAGATACGCCATTATCTATAAGCTTTTGCATCACAGACAAGTTGACCTCAAAACCAATACCACGATTTTGAATCTCCGATATTATGTCGCTGTTTGATTTTCCCTCTGAACATATTTCTATTATGTCATCAGGTGTCATTGGTGTATCCGTTGAATAACACACATAGATTACACTCATCAGTGACAAGACCATTACCCAGGATATCATTATGATTCGCATTGCATCGATCCATCCTTTAAATTTATTTCGACTCTGCGCTTTGGTGATTGTATTATTATTTTCCCGCTATCGAATATTGTAATTTTTGCATCAAAATCATCCATGTTTGCATCCACTAAAATTAAACCGAAACGCGGATCAGTTCGATTTGTAGCGTGTATCTGATATCTGAATTCTCTATTGATGTAAGCTATTCCCTTTGCCATCACATCTCCATTAATGATCCGTGCCACAGAAAACGCCGATTTTCACCAAAACCAAAGCTGCCGGATCTTTGAGACATTGATTGAATCATTTCATGATTTGTTCCCAAAAGCAATCCACTGCATCGTTGTTATTAAGTCTGATGCATGAGCAGGCGTCAAAGATTCGTCAGATGTATACATCCGTTTTCATCCACATAACGTCGGACGGGTCTGGTGGCACCAGTACCTCCATACTGACTGTAAAAATTCAAAACCCGTTCCACATATTCTATGGTTTCAGAGATGTTTGGAATTCCCCGGGCATCTATTACCCTTTGTTCTCCTGCATTGTAGGCTGCAATAACCAAACGAAGATCATTCGGAAATAAAGTCTTTAGGAATTTCAAA
>JAFGJC010000006.1 GCA_016929305.1 candidate division CSSED10-310 bacterium
AAGCACGGTATCTGCCGCGTGCGTGAAAACAGGAATGGAATACTTTATTCACTGGTTTATGGGCGTGCTATCGCCAGACACATTGATCCTATGGAAAAGAAGCCATTATTCCATTTTTACCCGGGCAGCACCGCATACTCTATTGGTACTCCGGGCTGCAACTTTCAGTGTCAGTGGTGTCAGAACTGGGAAATCTCCCAAATGCCCCGGGAACGGCATTCTATCATGATAGATGATGTGACACCCGAACAAATTGTTACCAATGCGAAACAAACCGGCTGTAAAAGCATAACATATACATACACAGAACCAACGATCTTTTTTGAATATGCGAATGATATTTCAATTCTGGCTCATGAAAACGGGCTGTTCAATATATTTATTACCAATGGTTATATGACTGAAGAAATGCTGGAAGCATATCATCCTTACTTGGATGGAGTCAATGTGGATTTAAAGGCGTTTCGTGATGAGACATATAAAAAATATGTTTGCGCGCGACTACAGCCGGTATTGGATAGCTTACGATTGATGAAAAAATACGGTATATGGATTGAAGTGACGACACTAGTTATTCCTGGTATCAACGACGGTTCCGCAGAATTGCAGGATGCAGCACATTTTATTGCTGATGAACTTGGCAAAGAAACACCTTGGCACATCAGCCGTTTCTTTCCCTCATATAAAATGACCGATATTCCACCAACACCTGTTTCTACTCTTCAAAAAGCGGGAGAAATCGGGCTTAAAGCCGGACTGCACTATGTTTACAAAGGCAACATATCCGGCGAAGAAAATACTTTCTGCCACAAATGTGGATATCTTTTAGTTCGCCGTTCAGGCTATAGTATTCTGGAAAACAATATCGGGCCAAACGGATGCTGCCCATCCTGCTGTACACCGATAGCTGGAGTCGGAATGAACACAGGCAATACATAGAGGAAACCTACAATGTCGAAGTTTTCCCTGGATGTCCTGCAAAAATGCGTCTTTCCATTTGTGGAAAATACTGATACTGAGGTTATTCTGGGCTCAGCTTTCGGTGAGGATGTTGCGTTAACCCGTGTCGGCGGTGATATTCTGGCTTCCCATGTTGATCCGATTGTTGGTGCTATTGAGAATCTCGGATGGCTCGCTGTTCATGTGGCATGTAATGATATTGCAGCGAGTGGAATCGTTCCAAAGTGGATTTTGGTATTAGTGCTGGTACCAAACCAGCAAGATGAAGAATTACTGAAACAAATAATGGAAGACGTCAGCAAGGCAACCAAGGAAATTAATGTTTCAATAATCGGCGGTCATACTGGTTACTCATCGGGTATTTCCAGACCTTTGGTTGCCGTGACAGCTCTGGGAACAGCATCAGGACGAAAACCTATAAAAACTGACGGAGCCCGCATCGGTGATCACGTGCTGGTTACCAAGGGGATAGCATTGGAAGGTACCAGTATTCTTGCTCAGGATTTTGCCGATGTTGCACGGGAAATGGGTATAAGCGAACAAGAGTTGGCTGAGGGAAGAAAGCTCATAAAAGGAGTGAGTGTCATACGGGAAGCCATGGCAATGTCTCAGCATGGTGCAACTGCTATGCATGATGTAACTCGCGGTGGACTTTTAGAGACACTTATTGAAATAGCATACCTTTCACAGGTTGGTATTGAAGTTGAAATGTCAAAGATACCTGTTCCGCAAATAGTGACTCGTTTTTCAGAGGCATTTCAATTCGATCCGTTGCGTATGATTTCCTCAGGGAGCATCGTAGCTACTGTTTCACCGGATCATCTAAAAGATGCAGAAAATGCTTTGATTGATTTGGGGATACCATTTGCAAACATAGGACGGATTACACACGGAAGTGGTGTCAGTATTCAACATGGAGAAGAAACGATTCACTACAATGATATTATCTGTGAGGAAGACGAGTTGGCACGTATGTGGGAACTTTATCCCAGAAAAGGGTAAAAGACAGTATCCATACAGTGTCCATCATTTGATTCTGAAAATAATCAAGGAGTTAGTTATGCTATCTGAAGAACAAAAAATCGCATTCGGTCCTGTCCCTTCTCGTAGATTGAGACAGAGTATGGGGATAAACAATATCCCTCCGAAGATTTGCACGTATTCCTGTATATACTGCCAAGTGGGAAGAACTCTCAACATGCAGGTGAACCGTGAGGAATTCTTCCCTGTAGATAAAATAGTACATTCTGTTGAAGACCAAGTGAATGAAGCTCATAAAAGAGGAGAACATATAGATTATTTGACTTTCGTTCCTGATGGGGAGCCAACACTTGATTGTAACATTGGTAGAGAGATTGAGTTACTGAAATCATTAGATATAAAAATAGCTGTTATAACCAATGCAACACTCCTCTGGAGAGAGGATGTTCGAAAAGAGTTGTCTCAGGCTGATTGGGTTTCGGTAAAAATTGATGCGGTGAGCCCGGGTATCTGGAGAAAGATAAACAGGCCGCATAAAACATTACAACTTGATAAAATATTGCAAGGTATATCAAAATTTTCAAATTCTTTCGATGGTAAATTAACAACAGAAACGATGCTTATCAGTGATTTAAATGATAAAACCGGTGAATTTGAAAAGATCGCCCGTTTCATTTCGGAGTTAAAGCCCTATAAAAGCTACCTATCAATACCGACACGACCGCCTGCGGAGAACTGGATAAAATCTGCTTCGGAACATTCAATAACTATGGCTTATCAGATATTCAGGGAGCATGGAATTGACACTGAATATCTCATTGG
>JAFGJC010000007.1 GCA_016929305.1 candidate division CSSED10-310 bacterium
ATGTAGTCTTCGAGTTGAATTGAGGTATAATCGGCATTGTAGACACATGGCGCGATAAGCGTTTGAACGGAGAATTTTTCAGGAACCATGATTACCGATTCCGTAAATGTGTCCGAAGGATTTACATTGCAGTAGCCCAGATAATTCGTTTCACCCAGAATGACAGCATTGCTTTCAACTTCAATCGTTGTCCAGCGTTTTGGAGTGGGTTTGATTTTCATAACGGCATGCGGTGCGATCATCATCGGTGTCGAGGATAGGAGTCTGCCGCAGTTGTCATAGACATTGATATAAGTGGTAATATGGCAATCGTGAATGTTTTTGACATAGGATATCGTTTGCCTGGTCAATGATTCCGCGTTCCAGTGGGATGAAAATGTTTCCATAATCGTGTTGGTCGTACTGATCCGATAGTCCGCGTCGGATGCATTCTGTATCTGGATCAGCCGGCTGTTGACAGGTATAAACCGGGCATTTTCCCTGATTCGCGACTGACCGAAAAGCTGCCCGGTGCTCCAGATTTCTACACTGCCTTCCCGGCATGACATGGTCAAAGGACTCAACGTCCGCGTCCATGTGCCGTGATCCGGAATGGTGATCTTCTCGGGATCGGTGAATAAGTTACCTTTTATATCATATATCATGAATACGGCATCTACCGGTTGATCTCCCGGATTTTTCAGAGCGATCAATGTGTTTGTCTGCCGGTCGATGGTTCCGGTCGCTTCAAACCGGGTGACAATATACCGTTTCAGGTTTTCCGTAGTGTTCTGAACCATAAAGCTGGTGTACGCATCGTCGGGCGACAAAAGAATATGCAGGGTTCCATCGGCATCGGCGACGCAGCTCTGCCATCCTTCCGAGTCAAACTGGTATTCCAGAAGCTGGAACGGTTCGAAGCCTTTTATCTGGAGTGGTGCCGGCGCCGCAGTATCGGTATTCCGCCAATGATAGTCAAGACTCAGTTTCCGGACAGGTGAATGGGGATCTTCATTGCGAACCAGTATCTGATCGAACACCAGATCAGCATATAGAACTTTTCGGATTCCGGCATAATCGAACAGATAGGACAGACGATCCACTCGGACAACCATTCCAGCACGTTCGACATCCAGCCCAAGAAATGCGTACGGATATGCAATACCGATCAGACCTGAAGTGATGGGATAATCGATCAACACATTGCCGGACTGCCCTTGAGTGATCAGGTTGTCATAATAGCGCGGCAATTCAGTATTGCCGGGATTGCCCCACATGAAAAGTGGCCCCTCGCGATCCCATAAATATTCCCACCTTTCAATCGGAATTCCATCGGGATTGTGTGCGAGAAACATCGTTCCGCCCACGATTTTATCCTGGGGGACATCGCCCATTCCGGTAAATCGTTCCAGAATGGCAAAACGATCGATATCCGGATCGCCGGGCCGCTGCCGTAGCGATCGTTCGCTGACCAGGCGCTGATACGCCTTATTGACATCGACCTTTGCCCGGGCGCATACATCGTAGAAAGCGTGATGTATCGAAGCGCCTCCATTCTGAACGTTCCAGGCATCATAACGATCCGAGTATCCAGGATCTGCCGGTACTGACCAGTTGTCCACATGATAAAATTGATTGTCCAATGTGTTCATTCGGGGGGCGAAATTGTATTTATAAATGTTCGTATCACTCAATCCGGGGTAATATGGCCACAGAGTCGAATCATGAACGCCCATACTTGATTCGCCGTTATCCAGCCAGTCGAAGATCGCCTGCGACTGCGTGTTGCTGGCAATGTCATAAAACACGGCATCCAGGTTGATGCCCGCATAGCCGAAATCGATGATATTGCCGTTCACGTCGATACAAGCGGCAAACCGGCCATCAGCATCCCGCCAGAATGCCTGGGTGAATTCCGATTTCACGGCAGCACGAAGCGTTTCATACTGGCCGTCGGGAAGATACCGGTGTGTGTCCCCAAGCGCTTCCGCTTCCGACTCCATTTCGCGCATGCATCGAAGCGCTTCGTAATAATAAATGTTCACATACGCGTTCATGTAACCGAATGGCGTAATATCATACCAGTCGGACGCGACATCGGGGAGCAGGTCATCCGGGTTGAACAGCGGATCACACCATCCTGTGAATTCCGGATGCTGCGGATACGCCGGTCCGCCGTCCCGGCCCCTTCCCCAATGGTTGCGGTAACGTATCGTCAGGAGATTGGAAAACGGCGGCGCTTCCGGCTGATCAGCAGGCAGATGCATCCGCACATTGTCCACATAAAACGCCAGAGCTTCACGCATCTCATCGATATTTTCCAGCAGGAAATCCGCATCACGCGTCCACATGTAGTACTGGTAACAACCAATTAAATAATGGGCATTGCTGTCATAGTGACACCGGTTTTTATCGTCCGGAAAGGGCCAGTCATATCGCGAGTGAAATGCCCAGACATATCCCTGCCCGGCATGATCCTCCGGAACATCCGGATGTGTGCCGGAATCCGGCGGTCTGACTCCCAATATCGGGACGGATTCCAGGAACACTTTTTCCCGGTTTCGGAAATAACCGTCAATCCAGCCGTATGACATGCCTGTCCATGCCCGTTCCGCCGTTAAGCCGTTGGCATTGTGATGAGGGAATTTTACCTTGAAATGATGTGTGTACAGCAGATCATTCAGAGATCTTTCAACTGACGGATCGGAGCAGAGAAATTCAGGGTAATCCGCAGCTTTTGAATCAGGGTTGATCTGCTGGGTCATCGGACGGACCTGAATCGTTAGATCGATGTGTTTGGAAAAATCCCGGGATCCCCCCGATAACGAAGTCCCCACGCCAAACGGATAAAATCCCATCTCCATATACTCCTCAGAAGGATCATCCATATCGGGCATCAGAAAATTCGCCTGAGCCTGCCCGCCGTTGGGAACGATAAACCTCAGATCATAACATTCGAGCGGAGCATCCTTTGAACCAGGCGGAAACCGGTGAGCATCGATCCACGCTATTGTCGGAGCCATGTCAACACCATCATCTGTCGATATGGTAAATCCGATCGCGGAAGGTATCTCTTTCAGCGAAAGTTCACCGTCCAGGCGATACGAAGCAAATGCTCCCATCCTGCGCTCAAACAGATGATAATCGAAAACCTGACCCCGCTTGGTGACAAACCGCTCAAATGCAACCGGGTTGTCGGATCCGTCGTTGCGCCGCTTGTCCCAGGGGAAATCCAGAAAATAACCGATCGCATAATCCTCAATGTCCGGGCAGTCAGGCTCCTCGCTTAAATCCGCCCACATGATCAGACGGTCTTCGTCAAGCTCCATTACCCATTCCGCATGAATCAATGGAATATCTTCCTCATACCCATAGCTTAAACTGATTTCCACTATGCCCGGTGATACCTGCTCAGCCAATCCGTTCACGGGATACAGCAGCTTTATACCCTCAATACCTGCAAACTTCGCTCGCACGTGTATCCCCGCCCGTTCTTTCAACAGATCGTTTGAGTAGCCTTCCGTTAGGCCTTCACCCTCGGCATTGAACCGAAGGTTTGTGATATACCCTTGCTGATACGTGATCTCAAAATAACCATTTGAAAACACAAGCGCCTCCGCAAGAGCGGTTGCCGATCCCAGACTTGCCAGGAGAAGACAGACAATAAAGAACTTTTCAATCCAACGCATCATAAAACCTCCTTATACCTTTTCGTTGCGCACCGTTACTGTTCCCCAATCTCTTTGCCGGGAACACTCTCGACGGTTACCTGTTTACCTGAAACTCATCATTCACCGTGTGGCACTAAAACGTAAAAAATATTGCGCTTTAAAATAATAATATCGATCTCAATCGGCATTGTCAAGAGTATATTTCATTCTCTCGCAATTATTATTCCGTCAAAGTGCAAATTGAATGCATCTAACGACTTTATAGTTGTTTTTACATTAAAAATCTGGAAAAAGAAATATCTCACTGATCGATATTCGTCTCGAGTAGTGTTTTCTGAACACGGCCGTGTTTCTGAAAATAATCGTCAGCGTAAGGTTTCAGATAATCGAACAGAAGGTCTGCAGCGAGTGCCGACCCTTGCGTGTTCCAATGCGTATTTCTGGGTATATACAGGTTTTTTGACGCCGATTTCGCCCGGAATTGCGGCAGAAGATCGATATAGGGAATATGCTTCGATTTCAAAAAGTCGGATAAAAGGTTTTGCATCAGATCGAGGTCGTAGTCCGATGCGTTGAGATGGTATGTGCGAATTATATCGCGGCGAAGCTGACTGTTCACCTGAAATTCATCGGGGTAGAGCGCAACTGCCAGCGCCGCTGCATTTTTTTGCGTCAGATCCTGAATTTCAAGGAAAGCGGTAAAGATTACTTCGATGTTCCCATCAAACTCTCCACGATTGTGCCGTCCCAGATTGCAGAATTCAAACCGGTTTTTTTCGATCTGAAGGTATGTTTCATTTGAAAACGCCGGTGTTTCATCCTCCGGGATTTTTTTGGGGGGAGGTGGGGATTCGCGCTTGGTGGCGAGCCATTCCTTCAGTATGATCCATTCCTGTTTCAGAAATGCATAGAGCCGGGATTGCATCACGATCGGATATCCCAGCAGCGAGTGTTCGTGACGTGTGTCAATATCGAAAAAGACGCCGTTTACCACAATGCGTTTTCGAAAGGGATCGGCATCGATAAAATCATTGCCGCAGAAAAATCCCACGACGACCATATCGGGATGATATTGCAGACCGTATTTTTTAAGTATTTCAAATTGCTCTGCCGTGTGTGTCATCGGGTATCCCGCATTGATGATCTCCACACGATGATCTCCGTAATACTCGCGAAAACGATATTCAAGCCGTGCGGTATAGTTGGTATCGATCCCGCCACTCCACCCGAAAGAGTCCCCGAGAATTAACACGCGGAACCTGTTTTCAAGCTTCTTTAACGGGTAATCCCTGTCATTGAATCCGAAACGGTTTGACCCTTCAGCGTAAGCTTTTACCCGGAAACCGATATCGGGATCATACTCATAAAATGAATGAAACAAATAAGGTTCTGCGATAATCAAGCCCAATTCGCAGATACCCAGCAAGATTAGCAAAAGAATGAGTGTAAAAAGTGATTTTTTAAGCAGATGTATCCATCTGTCTCTGGACAAATTTTTTAAACTTCGGAACAGTATCGTCAATAAAAAGAGGGAGATACAACCCATGATTGCATAGATCGCAACACGGAGCAGATTCAACGGTTTTGGTTGAGAATCCGTCAACGGGCAGGGAAGATGAATAATTGTCTGCGGATCGTCAGCACCCGGAATGGGTTTAATGACGAGCAGGTTGTTTTCGATCTTGATATTTCGGATATCTTTTACGGGTTTCACAGAACTCAGTTCAACAGAACTCAGTTGGTTGCCGGAGTCTGTTTCCAGCCAGATTCGCTTGATGAACAGAGTGCTATCGTTATTGATCGGATCGAAACGCACAGTATGGATATTTATATTCGGAAGAGGGAATTTCAAAATCTCAAAAGAATCCGACGCCTTGATGAACGCAGTTTTTGAATTATCCCGATGGAATGGTTCATGGGATTTGAAAAAAGTTCTGACCGTTCCTGAAATTTCACTTCGGCATTCAACGCAAAATACCGGCAAATGAGTCGCGGACATATCTAAGACCGCACAAATACTTACAATTAGAAAGATCGTCGACAGTAAACAGATGAGGAGGCCGATCGTGGATAATCGCATTATTCCACTTGGATGGCGGGACCTTTGTAAATCACCCATCCATTGGCGTCTGTATTCCTGAAGTACAGGCGCAGAAGATAGCGGCCCGGCGATACCTTGACCCTTCCTTTAACAATACGGGATGATTTTCCCGATACTCTTGCCGTGTCCGGATCGAAAAAATCGAATTTTTCCAGTGGACCTAAGTCCCGGAATTTTTCCGATATGGAAACATCGATTCTGTCGCCCCATCTGACGGTTTCGGGAAGAGGTTTTGCCAGATACGCCAGAACGCCGGCAAAGTCCTGAGTGGCCAGAATCGTGTCGTTTTCCATTGCAACACCCACACCAAGATGGGTATACCGCTGCGACAGAATATTCCGGCGGTGAGGAATACTTCTCATCCAGGAAGCAACGATTTCAGAAGCAACCTCATCCGGTTTGCCGGGAATGGATTTACTCTGTTTCCAAATATTCTCCCCGGTTGCAAGTAAAATCGCCCGGCGGTGATTCTGAAGCATTCGATCGGAATAACTGTGGCCGTCCGGATTTTCATGACTGAAAAACGAAAGGGAAAGCATATCAGTGCTATGCTGCCGGGCGATTGCTGACAGCTCCAGATCCGGCTGTAATGCCGGCATTGGTTCTGCGCCCCGTGCCGCTCGTTCCTCATTCGTTTTTTGAAATATCAGCTGTTCTATGGAGGTAATATAATCATTCTTCTGCAATGAATGTAAACCAGTCTCCATAGAGACCTGTTCCGGTTCCACTGATCTGCCGGGAGATCCGAGTACAGAAAATATCACTGCGATAATCAGAGAATCCAATAGGAAACGCCACAGTCTTTGCACAATGTATTCCTTGTCAGTTCTGATCGGGTGCCATGATCGGGCGTTGCATTAAAATAAAAGAAAACAGCATCCAGTTTTTCAAAAGCGCTGAAGCATAGGTAGACATATCATCATCTTCTGCTGCCAGGAGTTCGAAACCGTTTTTTTGAAAAAATTGTATCGCCCAGAACGCATCCTTATGCACCATCAGGAGCAATTCTTTGATCCCCTCGCTGTAACTTCTGGAATTGACAAATTCAATCACCTGACTCCCAATGCCTTTTCGCTGAAACTCCGGAAGCAGGTAAAGCGCCACCAGGTATTTGATGGACGGTGTCAGTTGAACGGTTCCCAGCATACCGCACGGCTTATCATCATCAAGCACAATAAAGAGATCATAGGTTTTGGGCAGCCATCCGCCTTGAAATCGAAGCGCGAGTTGCTCAAAAACACCCGGCATGATGGTATCATACAGCGGTATCGACGACCGGCACACATGCGCGAGAAAAGGCGCGTCATGGGATTTGACGGGTCGAAGAACAATCAATCGCAGACCTCCAACGCAGAGAGCTTACACCAGATAGCGAAAAAAATGAAGATGCGCCGTGAATCTTATGGGATAGTCATGGACATTTCGTGTTCTCTGCGATAAAATTTGCGTTATCGTGAAAATTTCAATCGAATCACTCTGTATTGATTTCTGAAAGGAGTTTATTGATGAGGCTGGAGAAAAATATAATATGGCTGACCTGTTTGATCGTATTGATCGCATGTTTTTTATGCAGTTGCGACCGGTTTATGCACTCCCGGAAAAATGCGAACCAGGCTGCCATGATCGGCAGTCTGAAAACCCTGGCAGCAGGGCAGACAGACTATAACAATAACTCGAAACCCCACACCTATACCGGTGTTCTGGCCTGCCTGGGTTCCGGCAACGATGCGGGAATGGTTCCATTCATTGATCCGGCACTATCTTCCGGAGTGAAATCAGGTTACCAGTTTGCCATGAAAGCCGGAAAACCCGATGAAAATGGATCGATCTGGGCATGGTCCGCCACCGCCTGGCCGGTCAAATATGGTGCCACAGGGGTGATGACCGCCTATATCGACGAAACGGCCGTTATCCGTGGGTCCGATATCGGCGGCGGTCCGGGCACCGTAAGCCTGCCGGAAATAGACTAATTTTTTAAGTACATCGATTCAATTGTTTATTCAAACATATTTTCATGGAAGAAGGAGTCATCTGGTGAAACTGGAAAAAAATATCATTCAAGTAACCTTTCTGATTTTGCTGGTAGCTGGAATATTTTGCGGTTGTGACCAGTTACTGCGTTCCAGGTTGAGTGATAATGAATCTGCCATGATCGGCGGTCTGAAAACTCTCGCAGCCGGGCAGACAGACTATAACAATAACTCCAGCCCGCATACCTATACTGGAATTCTGTATTGCTTAGGTAGTGGCAACGGTGCTGGAAGAGTTCCATTCATCGATCCGGCACTATCTTCCGGTCTGAAAGCAGGTTACCAGTTTGCTCTGAAAGTCGGGAAACCAGATGACAACGGATCGAGATGGGCATGGTCCGCCACCGCGTGGCCGGTGGTATACGGCTCCACAGGAATACGGACGGGATACATTGACGAAACAGCCGTTATCCGTGGGTCCGATATCGGCGGCGGTCCGGGCACCGTTAACCTGCCGTCGATCGACTAGGTGCCGGGATATTCTCAAAACGTCCATTTTTGTGTATGCAGGAGGTGCACTTGAAACAAAAAAATACCTTTCCGATTATTCAATGGATAGGGTCGGTCTGTATCATCCTTTTGCTGTCGGCCGGTATGGTATTGATATCCGGTTGCAGCGAAAAGGAAAACCAGTCTGCGGTCCGGGCGGACGATAGCGGCCTGTTCAAGCGTCCGGATGCCGGATCATCTAAAAAACCGGATCATCAGCAGATGGGGAAAAACGAAGCGCTGATGGTGAATTATCTGAAAACGCTTGCCGCCGCGCAGACGGATTACAACAATAATTCCAGCCCGCACACGTATACCGGATCGCTGGCGTGTCTTGGCAGCGGCAATGGCGCGGGGCGTGTCCGGTTTATTGATCCGGCACTGTCATCGGGCGTGAAGAATGGCTATACCTATTCCATGACCGCGGGAACACCGGATGCCAACGGTTCACACTGGTCATGGTCAGCAACCGCTTGGCCCGTCACCTATAAAGAGACCGGGATTCGATCGGGATACATCGATGAAACAGGCATTGTCAGGGCGGGTGATACCGGCGGCAAACCCGGGACCATTCAGCTTCCCGAATATCCACCTCCTTCCCGGGAAAAGCATACCACTAAACGGGGATTGGGATCCGTTTGCGGGGATACGGCCAGAGACTATCAGGCAACCGATGACACCGCACAATCTGCACCTCAAAAAAGCATGCCGTGCGGTGGATCATCAACATCGAGAACATC
>JAFGJC010000066.1 GCA_016929305.1 candidate division CSSED10-310 bacterium
AAACCAAATCCTTTTCCCAAATCGATTTTCAACAATATTGCCTATGGGCTGCGAATAAATGGTATCCGTGACAAAGAAGAGATCCAGGAGAGAGTCATCGCCAGTTTAAAGGCAGCGGCACTATGGGAAGAAGTCAAGGCGCGATTGAATGAATCAGCGCTGGGATTATCCGGAGGACAACAGCAGCGGCTATGCATCGCACGGGCTTTGGCGATAGAACCGGAAGTGCTGCTGATGGATGAACCGGCTTCGGCACTTGATCCCATCGCAACCCAGAAAATTGAAGAACTCATTATCGAACTCAAACAAAACTACACAATCATTATTGTGACACACAATATGCAACAGGCAGCCCGTGTATCTGATTACACGGCATTTTTTTATTTGGGAAAACTCATCGAAACAGATAAAACCGACAAATTGTTTACACGCCCGAAACTTAGACAAACGGAAGATTATATCACCGGGCGATTTGGCTAGAGGAGTTATCATGACCGTGCATTTCAGAAGAGAAATAGAAAAATTGAAAAAACGGCTTCTCGCATTGGGTGCAGAAGTGGAAGAAATTGTTATCATGGCAGTTAAATCATTGCAAAATAAAGATTTAAAAATTGCCGAGCGTGTCAAGGAGCGTGATTTGGGTGTGGACCAGCTAGAAGTTGATATTGAAGAAGAGTGCCTTAAAATATTGGCTTTACACCAGCCCGTTGCGATTGATTTGAGGTATGTTATCGCCATAATGAAAATGAATAATGATCTTGAACGGATCGGCGACCTGTCACTCAATATTGCCTACAGATCAGCGGAGTTAGCAGAAATAAAAAACATTCAGATTCCACAGGAGATTTTTCTGCTGGCCCGAAAATCGAAAGAAATGCTAACTCATAGTTTGGATGCCTTGATTAACATGGATGTCAAGCTGGCACTCCACGTTTGCCAGGCAGATGACGAGGTGGATGATCTTCACAAGGAGATGTACAAGCAAACGCGCAAGAATATCCTTGCGAATTCGAGTGAGTTGGACAGCCAGATACGGCTGCTTGAAATATCGCACCAATTAGAACGAATCGCTGACCATGCCACAAATCTAGCGGAAGATGTGATTTATATGGTTCAGGGACGTATCATTCGTCACAAATCGGTCAGTTCCGAGGAAATTATCGAAGCTTCCAATCATGAGCCCGGCTGAGATTACCAGATTTTCGAGCACGAATGGTATAATCTGTCGGGAGGGTTCATGTTTAATTTTTTTTTGAGTTGACTGCTACAGTAAGTGGACGTAACCTATCGATCTTTACCAGTGACGTTCACAGGTGAATTCTATAAGTATAGACAGTGTTAGGAGGTTGGATATGAGTGTTTTGGAAAAACTGGAACCGAAAGGCGTATGGAGACAATTTGAAGCCATTTGCAGTATACCTCACCCGTCACGGCATGAGGAAAAACTTGCAGAATATATCATCCATTATGCTTCGAAACTCGGATTTGATACGCGGCGTGATGATGTGGGAAATGTTGTTGTTGATGTTCCGGCAACGCGTGGCATGGAGGAGAAACCGACGGTTGTTCTTCAGGGACATCTGGATATGGTGCCTGTTGCGGCTAAAGGTGTCAGTCATGATTTTGAAACAGATCCGATTAGACCCTACATTGATGGTGACTATGTAAAAGCTCGCGGCACAACACTTGGTGCCGACAATGGAATCGGGGTCGCCATGATGCTCGCGATTATGGAGGATCCAAATGTAAGCCATGGCCCTCTGGAACTGTTTTTCACCATTAACGAGGAATCGGGTATGGATGGAGCTCATGGATTAAAACCTGACTTTCTCAAAGGACGTATTCTACTCAATCTGGATACGGAAGAATGGGGCGAATATTACATATCTTGTGCAGGAGGTGGCGATTCGATCATTTCGTTACCGATTTTCAGAGAAAGCGCTGATAACAATGATATCATTATGACGCTGTCGGTCTCAGGTCTCAAAGGCGGCCACTCGGGAATGGATATTAATTGCGGGCGCGGGAGCGGTAATAAAATTATCGGTCGATGCCTGGCATCCGCTGCTGAATCAGCCGCTTTCAGGCTCTATTCTATTAGAGGAGGTAACAAAAGAAACTCCATTGCTGATGGAGCTGAAGCTATCGTTTCTGTGCCGGAAGATGAGGCGGAGAAATTCCAGGCGGCAATATACAAAACAGCTGAAACGATCGTTAGCGAATATGAAAAAACAGATCCTGATCTGGAGATCGAGACCGTGAAGGGTGGATTGGAAGATAAAAGTCTTCAACCCATGACGAAAGAAAGTACAAAAAAAATTGTTGACATGCTTGTGATTCTTCCGCATGGAGTGATTGCAATGAGTCCGGAAGTTCCAAACCTTGTGGAAACCTCGACAAATATTGGCGTCATGTCTTCAACTCAAGATGTTTTCACCACAACGTTGCTAACCAGATCCGCAGTGACATCTCAACTGGAAGCCATCAAATTTCACATTAAAACCATTGCACGTTTACTGGGAGCTGATGTGGAAGAACCAAGAGGATACCCGGGATGGAAACCTGATATGGATTCCCAGTTGCTGAAATTGGCTAAAAAAGTTTTCGTAGAGCTTCATGGTTATGAACCAAAAGTTAAAGCGATTCATGCTGGACTTGAATGCGGATTGTTCAGTGAAAAACTTCCGGGTGTTGACATGATTTCCTTGGGACCGGAAATGCATCATGTGCATTCTCCCGCTGAAGAACTCAATATACCTTCTGTTCCCAAAACATATCACTTACTCACTGCGATATTAAAGTCGATATAGCTTCTCGTGCCCAATTGTTTCACAAATGCAAACACCGTTTCCAAGGTAGCTGTTGTCCGTTGTAATTCTTATAAGTCAGAGGAAGTTCTCGATGCGTTGATGCGGGGATTTTCTCTTATCGATCCACCTGCTGGGTTTATTCTCGATCATGAAAAAATACTGCTAAAACCAAATTTACTGAACGCTTCTAGACCCGAAAGGGCTGTGACAACACATCCTTCTGTTTTTGGAGCTACTGCTCGTCTTGTCTCAAACTTCACAAAAAACATCGGTTTCGGAGATTCTCCAGCCGTGGCTAATCCGCGCAAAGCAGCTCAAAACAGCGGTATTATGGAGATTGCATCGGCTTTGGGTGTTGTGTATAGAGATTTTAGTGATGGTCGATTCGTACAAGCACAGAAAGAAAGTACTGTAAGGCGGTTTTTTATCGCGGAACCGGTGCTCCAATGCGATGGTTTGATATCTATATGCAAAATGAAAACGCACAGTTTTACAACGATTACGGGTGCGATAAAAAACCAGTTTGGCTGTATTCCGGGATTAAAAAAAGCTGAATTTCACGCCAAGTTATCCGATCCTATTGCGTTCAGCAGAATGCTGGTTGATTTGACGCGTTTAATCCGGCCACGTCTTTGCGTAATGGATGCGATAACGGCAATGGAAGGGGATGGACCAGGTGGCGGTATAGCATTTGCGATGAATGCTTTGCTGGTTAGTTTTGATCCTTTTGCATTGGACAGAGTGGCAGCAACGATGATGAACATTGATCCAAAATCCGTTCCAATGATAAAATGCGCTGCAGAACAGGGTTTGGGGCGTGAGGAGAAAACACAGGTGGTTGGTGATCCGCTGGAGTCTTTCCAGGTTGGAAATTTTAAACCAGCTGCAGTCACTTCAGGCGAATCTCACCGATTCCTTGCTCGAATAATGCGGCGTTACGGTATGAATAAACCTGTCGTGAATCATGTTCGATGTATAACCTGCGGCCAATGTCATACCATCTGTCCTGTATCACCCAAAGCCATGGAATGGCCGGACAAACAGAAACCGCCCAAAGTTGCATACGCTCGATGCATACGCTGTTTCTGTTGCCAGGAAACCTGTCCCGAAGCTGCGATCGATATCAAATCACCGATTATTGCCAGATTGCTGCATATAAATTGACAAATAACCCATATCCAGTATTGTTATTGAAAGTAAAAGAATCCTGAATTCGAGATCATTCGCGATCAAGGATTCGTTTGTAAATTTTTCGAAAAGGTATACCAGTCTGATCAGCCACTAGAAGAGCAGCATCCCTGCGGCTTTTACTTGTTTTCAATGTCCGGCTGATCATTCGATCAATTTTGGCCCAATCCAGCAAAATCTCATCGTTTTTCGCTTCAAGTATAATCACAAATTCACCTTTGACAGTGCGTTTACACATCTGCCGCTTTATTTCCTCAACAGAACCTCTGATGATCGTTTCATGTATTTTTGTCAATTCTTTACATACAACCCCATGCCGTTCCGGCGCATACCTGCTCCATTCATCCAAAAATCTTAACAATCGATGCGGCGATTCAAAAAATACGATCGGTCTCGGATTTTCGCTGAGTGTCACCCACTCTTTAGTTCGATTGGTCTTTTTGGAAGATAAAAAACCCTGAAAAATGAAACCGGCGACATTAATGCCGGCGCAGGAGATAGCTGCCATAACAGCCGACGGACCAGGCACAACTTCAGTATCGATGTTATGACAATGTGCGTTGTTAACTAATAGGATACCAGGATCAGATACGCACGGTGTGCCGCTGTCCGATACAAGTGCAACATTATTTCCGTTGAGAAGTTTCGCTATAATAATTTCCGTAGATTGCTGTTCGTTGTGTTCATGATAACTTATCAGCGGTTTTGATATATTATATGCTGTCAATAATTTACGGGTATGACGAGTGTCTTCAGCAGCAATCAGATCTACCGTTTTAAGCGTTTCCAGTGCGCGTAGAGTGATATCTTGTAAATTTCCTATTGGTGTGGCGACAACATACAGTTTTCCTGGAGTTGGGTTCGTATTCATTCGTTTCTGTGGAGTTGTTTTCATAACTTGCCTTCAAAGATGAGTTGAAATTACGTTTCAATTCCAGATTATAATTTTTTGCCGAACATTGACAATACTTTAATGAAATACTAATTTACTTCAAATAGAAGGAATAAGTTAACAGATAGAGGAAAGAATGCAGCAATTTTTTTTACATCTGCAACGTTTTTTTAAAGAAAATTGTATCGCACCCGTGAATGGTGAAGGTTTTAATGCGGAAAACAGAGAAACTGAGAACAACGGGTTATCAGAGAGCAATGCAGACGTGGAAAAGTGTAGCAAAACCAATAAAGAAGATGTTCAACCAGCCGAACGTACCAGGGAACCCGATGATACTATCAGGATGTATTTTCATGATATGGGGGACTACAAACCTCTAAACCAAATCACTGAGCAGGAATGGGCGAAAGAAATAGCTGAAGCGAAGCAGCATCTTGATGCTGTTTTAACAGCGGCAGCAGACAGTGTCAGTTTAGAAAATGATAAGAAAATTGCAGAAGCTCAAAATGTATTGAATGATAAGATTAATCGGCTCGTAAAGGCGAATCTAAGATTGGTCGTTTCGATTGCAAAGCGCTTCACAAATCGTGGCATGGCCTTTTCTGATTTACTGCAAGAAGGAAATATAGGATTGATAAAAGCTGCAGAAAGATTTGATTGGGAGCGGGGATGCAGATTTTCGACATATGCGACATGGTGGATACGACAGGCGATTACTCGAGCCATTTCAGATCAATCCAGAACGATCAGACTTCCAGTACATCTTTCCGAAACATTGAACAAGATGAACCGGATTTCGCATCAGTATTTACAGGAGCACCGACGATATCCAACATTTGATGAGTTGGCTCAAGCACTTGATAGACCGATCGAAGAAATCATAAGAATAAGTCAAATCAGTCTGGGACCTTATTCCTTGCAGACGATTATTGGCGATGACGAGGAAAGTTACCTGCTGGATTTTCTAGAGGATACTTCGACGGAATCACCCTTTGAAAAAACAGAGATCAACGAATTACGAGAGCTGGTAAGAGCTGCTTTAACACCGTTGTCGGAGAGGGAACGGGTTGTGTTGCGGCTTCGGTTTGGTATCGGATCCGGCATTGAACACACTCTTGAAGAAATCGGCAGATTTCTCGGATTGACCCGGGAGCGCATCCGGCAGATTGAGGCATCAGCGCTGGAGAAACTGCGCCGACCTGGCAAATCGGACGATCTTCGGACCTTCAGCTAAGAGAAATACATCACATGTGAGTTGGCAGGAGGGTCAAAATGACGAGTAAACCAAAACTGTACGTCATTGATGGACATAATTTGTTGTATAAAGCGCATTTTACTTTTTTAAAACGGCCTCTGATAAACTCTAAAGGTCGTGATGTGTCCGTAAGTTATGGATTTACCCGCATGTTGATTAAACTCCTAAAAGAAAAATCTCCGGAATACATCACCATTGCGTTTGATAAAAAGGGTCCAACATTCCGGCATGCTATGTACGAGCAATATAAACTCAACAGACCACCGATGCCTGCATGCATCGCCGACAATCTTATAGATGTGAAATCAGTGGTCAAAGCCTTTGGTATACAAATGCTCGAACAAGAAGGTTATGAAGCTGATGATATCATCGGCAGTATAGCACTTCGGCTTGGCGATGCGGATGTCGAAATCTGTCTGGTTACCAGTGATAAAGATATGCTTCAGCTGGTTTCCGATAATGTCTCGGTGCTGGCGGCAAAAAAGGGATTGTCGGAATTCGTTCAGTACGATAGAGCTGATGTCTTTGCCAAATACGGCGTCCCTCCAGAAAAGATGATCGATTATTTTGCAATTGTCGGCGACGCGATTGACAACGTACCTGGAGTTCATGGAATTGGACCTAAAGGTGCCGCAAAGTTATTGAATGAGTTCACATCATTAGAGGATATCTTAGACCATTCAGATGCAATTTCGTCAGAGAAGATAAAAGAAAAGATTGAGCAGAACCGGCAGTTCGCATTGCTTTCGAAAAAACTGATTGAGTTGAAAAAAGATGCAGTAATTCCAAATAATTTGGAGTCATATCGAATCAAGGAACGTGACAGTAAAGCATTAATGAGCCTGTTTAAAAATCTCGAATTCATGACATTGATTGATGAGTTGTCGCTAAAGGAAAAATCAGTCGAAAAACGATCTTATCACATCATAAGATCCAAAGAGGAGTTATTGGAGCTTGGCAGGCAGTTACGACAATACGGACGGTTTGTATATGACGTGGAAACAACGTCACTTGATCCCTTGCAGGCTGAAATCGTCGGATTTTCGGTAGCTGTTCAGTCCAACGAAGCGTTTTATGTCCCTGTTGGACATCATACAGCGGAAACGCAGGCGGATGTTACAATTGTCAAACAGATATTTGATCCTATATTCAAAGATCCCTCTGTCAGCAAAATCGGTCATAATATGAAATATGACTGGATCGTCTCGCAGCGATCCGGTATCGATTTGAAAGGTGTCGCATTCGACACCATGGTCGCATCTTATTTATTGAATCCGGGTAAGCGACAGCATAATTTGGACAGCCTTGCACTTGAACACCTGGGCATCGCGAAGATTCCGACAACGGATTTGATTGGGAAATCATCCGACAATAAAACAATGGATCTTGTCCCGTTGGATACCGTAAGTGAATATGCGTGTGAAGACGCTGATGTGACCTTTCGTTTATGGGAAAAACTCAGAACAGAACTGGAATCACGTGAGCAACTCAGACTGTTCAATGATATTGAAATGCCGCTGATAGAAGTTTTGAAAGATATGGAACTTACCGGGATTAGAGTAGATGCGGGTATACTCGCTGAGTTGTCAAAGGAGGTATCTGAAAAACTCAATAAAATCGAGGAGGAGATTTACATACTTTCCGGCGAGACATTCAACATTAATTCAACACAACAACTGTCGAGAATTTTATTCGAGAAACTGCAATATCCTGTAAAAGGAATAAAAAAGACGAAAGCAGGTTATTCAACGGCTGAGAGTGAACTGGTTAAATTGGCATCGATGGGGGGACTGTTCAATGAACTGCCCAATAAAATATTGGAATACCGGAGTTACAGTAAACTAAAAAGTACATATCTGGATGCACTACCTGAAATGGTGAATCCGAACACTAAACGTATTCACAGCAGTTTTAATCAGACGGTCACGGAGACGGGACGTTTGAGTTCTTCAAACCCAAATTTGCAAAATATACCCATACGGACCGATATTGGTAAGGCCATTCGTAAAGCTTTTATTGCATCGGAACAAAATGTTTTGATCTCCGCAGATTATTCACAGATGGAATTGCGTATACTTGCTCATATCGCCAAAGACGAGGCATTGATTGAGGCTTTTAAACAGGATCGGGATATTCATGCGGCAACAGCTTCAACTTTATTTGGCGTCTCTCTTGATAAAGTGACGGATGAGCAGCGTCGAAGAGCAAAAATGGTGAATTTCGGGATTGATTATGGCATGACACCTTTCGGATTGTCAGAACGTCTGGGAATATCGGTGCAGGAAGCAAAGCGCTATATTGAAAAATATCTCAACACCTACCGGGGAGTGAAAGCTTACATTCAATCGATTCAAGATTATGTTGTCGAATATGGCTGGGTCGAAACCTTGATGGGCAGAAGGCGTTATATCCCGGCTGCAAGAGATGAGCGCCGTCAAAATCGTGAAGCGGCGTTTCGTCAAGCGATCAACATGCCGATTCAGGGGTCTGCTTCAGATGTAATAAAAATTGCTATGATTTCCATATATAAAGAATTTCGAAACAAGGGCTTGAAAACGAAAATGGTTCTGCAGATACATGATGAGCTTCTGTTTGATGCGCCTCCCCGGGAATCCGATGAAGTGTGTCTTATTGTTAAGAGTCAAATGGAGAATGCAGTGAGACTCGAAGTGCCATTAAAGGTGGATATCCGGGTGGGGGCGAACTGGGCTGAGATACATTGAAACGGGTATTTATGCGAAAACCTGTCGGTCTAACGGGCGGTATTGCAACTGGGAAAAGCCTTATTGCTGGACATCTGCAGAAACTTGGGGCGATGGTAATCTCCGGAGATGAAGTGGCTCATGAGGTTCTATCTCCCAAATCGCCTGCAATTCAGTCACTGGTCGATAGTTTTGGATCTCACATCGTCACTTCCGAAGGTGCGTTAAATTCCAAGGAAATGCTGGATGAACTCATCAGCAATCAACACAATCTCTATCGTCAGATAAACATATTAACACCATATATACTTCCAGCTATCGACCGGAAAGTCGCATATGCAATACTTCATCATCCGGGAAAACTGGTTGTCGTGGAAGCACCTCTGCTGTTCGAATACGGAAGGCGTGACAGATACGGTGCCGTTATCGTTGTTTATGCTCCCCGGGAAATTCAGATAAAAAGGTTAATGCAGAGAAGCCATATTTCCGAGAAACGTGCCGGACAGATTGTGGATATCCAGATTCCCGTAGATCAAAAGATAAAAATGGCTGATTATATTGTTGATAATTCCGGTTCCTTCGAATCAGCGATCGAACAAACGGAAAGACTTTTTACGAAGCTTATTCAAATCAATCGTTGAGTTGTCCTCCCCAAATCCAGCCACCGGCACCATTCTTCTGAATGAAAAGATACCAATATTCACCTTGATCCTTTGTCGCCGTCCGCGCATCAGCTTTAAATGAAGTCCCCTTGGACAACTTCCGGAATACAGGATACTCGTTTCCCGGACCAATTCGCAAAAATGCCTCTTCCGCCACCACGCTTTTTGCGGGAGATCGATGGAATTTAACCAGATCCCCGGCTTTTTTACGGTACTGCTCTATTCTTGCCTCCAGGTTTTCCCGATGCGATTTGGGTATGGTCATTGTGCGAGTTCCCGGTGGAATGTTGACCCCGATGTAACTTGGATTAAGAGAACGAAAACCCCGATAGGAAACACCGGAAAGATACGCCAGTACTTTCGCCGGAAAGTCTGATGTGAATGTCAAGGTTACCGGCACACTTTCTGGATCGTTATAAGCTTCCAGTTTGATTGGATCAATACCAAAATGATCCGGATTTTCGAGAATGATTTTTGCCGCAATGATGTTGGGAACATATCGATCTGTTTCATAGGGCAGCACCATCTCAAAATAGTCTGATGTTCCTTGATGATAGCATTCCTGGCGGATTCTGTTTTCACCTATATTGTAGGCAGCCATTGCTGTGGACCAATGATCAAACTCGTCATATAGCGATTTCAAATATCGCAAAGCTGCCTGAGTGGATTTAATCAGATCTCTTCGTTCGTCAATCGATTGGTTGACATTTAAATCGTATAGACGGGCGGTCGATGCAATAAATTGCCAGGGTCCGACAGCGGATTTTGGCGAAACCGCCGTATTCTGAAGAGAACTTTCAATAACAGGAATATACTTGAGATCATCCGGTAGATTATTTGCTGTTAAAACAGATTCGATATACGGGAAATACCTGTGTTTCCTTTTAAACCAAAGTTCGACCTGGCCCATATTTCGAGTGTGCAGTCTGAGTTGAGTGTCGATGCGCTCCAGAATATCGTCTCTGTCAAGAGGTAGAGGTTCACCACAGAATGAGAAATTGGGAGGAATCGTAAAATCCATCTCTGAATATGCCTGCGGTAAAAACGTTGCTAGCAGAATCAAAACAATGACTGTCTTTTTTTCATTCACACCAGTTAACTCCAGTTTATGGGAATTTTTGCTTTCATTCCGGATCGATGGCGATATAAAAGATGTTTTGACCGCAATCCGTATTCATAGATCTTATACGTGATCTCCACATCATCACGGCAATATGCGGCTATTTTTGAAATTTCACCCGATTTCCACCAGACCAGCGACTGCAGCCCATCGGCCGATTTTTTAATATTTAGAGTTACTTCGGCCAATTGATTCAGAGAGATTCTGTGCCCCAGAACGGATTCGACGACTTTAAGAATATCCAGAGTATAAATGGATGGCATACCCGTTGGTGTATATCCGGAGAGAACTTGCAGATCAAAACGATCGATATTGAAACCCACAACGCATTTTGCGGCAGAAAGCCGTTTTATGAGTCTGTCGACATCTTTTTCCAGATAATATTCATAACGATTGAGTGATACATCATAGATCACTCCGATTGCCAAACCCATTTTTTCAGCTCTGTGCCAGCCACCGACATCATCTGAAGACCGCTGTGTTTCCAGATCGAATACCAGTACGGTTCCGGAAGGACACTCCGTTTCTGAAGGAAGAGTAGGTATTTCGAAATCAGAATCAGTTATCTCTTTTTCATGTTTTTTCACATTAACCTCCGGTTCGCATGGAAGCATAAGCTTTTGTTGAGTTGTTTTTTCGTTGTTTTTGCTAGGAATTTCTAGGAGTGATTTCAGGATGAATAACACGGCATTTTTGTCGAGTGGTTCATTGCCTGATCCACATTTCGGTGATTGTATACACATCGGACATCCTGTTTCGCAAGGGCATGTCAGAATTAGATTCAATGTTGAGCGGAGCAATTCATCGAAACGCGGTAAAGCACTCTCTGCCAAACCCAGACCACCCGGAAATCCATCGTATATGAAAACTGCGGCACTGGCGGTCTGAGGATGAAGGCATGTCGAAATACCTGCCAAATCGCTTCGATCACAAATCGAAATTAATGGGTACAGACCTATCAATGCGTGCTCCAGAGCGTGAAATCCACCCATAGGGTGAAATCCTGATCGATCGATTTCCTGTTCGATATGGGAGTGAAAAGCCAGCCATAGACCTCTTGTTTCAAACACTTTCTCCGGAAATTCCAGCGGGTGTGTCGTAATTGTTTCTGCAGTGAAAATACGTTTAACTTTATAACCTGTCACTCGTTCATGGACTTTCAACTGTCCCCAGTGAAGTGTTGCGTTAGGTAGTGATATCGATCCGTCGATGGCTAAGATTTCGGTTTCCTTCTCGGATATTGCTTGGGTATAGATGTCTTCTGGTCCGGGTTCAACAACGACCTTATAATTTTTCATGTCGAGATGCGTGACTTGAAAAACTTGCCCGCCGTGCAGATAGACGGCACCTTTATGGCATTCCTTATAAACACGTATACCATCGATATCACCAATAATTTTTCCGTGATCATCATAAATTTTGTAGTTTTCACCCATAGATCTCAGCGAGATTCGGCGTTGGGGTTGGGATGATCGACTCAGATATGTAGACCCTTCTGCGGATTCCAACAGCACATTCGTCTCCGTCAGCATGGATATTCGATCGGCAATATGATCGTTGTTTGGATAGTTTTTTTGGGGAATCAGCGGCAATTCGTCGGCAGCACACTCCAAATGTTGATCCGTTATGCGATTATTGGTGTTGTAGACAACGACTTTTTCAACCGGAGCTTTAAGGAGTTCCGGTTCATGGTCAAACCAATATTTATCGAGTGCATCCGAACCGACAATATAAATGACGAGAGATGGATTTTGAGATCTGCCGACCCTCCCCGCACGCTGCCATAGACTTGCCACGGAACCTGGAAATCCCACGAGAACGCAGCAATCCAGACCTCCAATATCGATCCCAAGTTCCAGAGCACTTGTGGAGATAACGCCATCAAGAGTGTTATCGAACAATCGCGCTTCGATTTGCCTTCGCTCTGACGGTAAAAAACCAGCTCGATAAACAGCAGTTCTTTGCGTCAACAGTGGATTTCTCTGGTTGAGATAACGGAATATCAATTCGGTCTGTCGACGGGATTTCGTGAAAACGATTGTTTTTAGTCCGTGTTTGATACAACTTTCAAAAATTTTAACCGCAGATGTTGTCGCGCTATCCTCAGGAAAATATGACAAAAAACCTTTTTCTCTGCTGGGTGCGCCCGAATCTCGAACGCAATGAAATGGCATCTCAAATAGGTTCTCTGCAAGCTCTTCCGGATTACCGATCGTTGCCGAACAAGCAATCCACAGCGGTGACGCTTCATAATGTGACAGTATTCGTTTTAAACGTCGAAATACTTGCAGGATATGCGATCCAAATACTCCTCTATACGTATGGATCTCATCGATGACAATCAGTGAAATATGCTCAAGAAATTCCTTCCATCGTGTATGATAGGGCAGTATTGAATAATGTATAATATCTGGATTTGTGATCAATATTGATGGCGGATGTCGCCGGAGGTTCAAGCGCTTTGTTTGCGATGTGTCGCCGTCGTAAAGAGCAAAAAGGGTTCGCGTCATCGCTGG
>JAFGJC010000067.1 GCA_016929305.1 candidate division CSSED10-310 bacterium
ATTTACCAGTATTAATTTGTTACTTCGGTAAGCGGCTGCTGATTTTGAAACTCTTTGGATAAAACCCTGAATTTTTGTTTTTCCTGGAATGGGGAGATGAGATATAAACCACTGAATTATTCCCGGGAAAAATAACAATAAGAAAAAGACGCTAATAATACTTAATGAGAAAATGACAGATAGACTTGTAACAAGAAATGTGTTCTCTTTCAATTTCTCTTCAAGAATTCTAAACCCAAAAGGTAATGCGACCAGGAATGTAATAAAAATTCCCAGGATACCGAGTATTTTCTCAATAACAGTAGCAGCAGTTGCCTCCACAACTCGTTTTGAAAAGCGCGTTGCATCATATAACTTATAGCCATCTAATCCGATAGTAGACGGAAGAAATGTTCCAAGAAAGCGTCCGATTAGAAAACTTCCGACAAGATGCCAGAAAGGAAACCTGATACCCTGTCCTTGCAGAAGTAGATGCCACCTATACATAGAGCATAAGATTCCCAGACCTTTTATAGAAATGGCAAGCAAAACAAAGATCCAGAATGTTGACGCATTTATTTTGGGCAAGTAATCGATAATTGCCCGGAATGTGGTCTTTTTTTCCAGAGGTAACAGCTTGAAAGTTACATCTTCATCAGGATATTTTACCCACATTCCTTCTCTGAGTTGAATGTTTTCACCGTTTTCTGTAACAGCTTTTTCAGCAGTTTTCATTACTGCTTTCTGTGAACCAATGTATATTTCCTGTCCACTATGAATAACTGCTGTTTCTCCATTAGAATACTCAATTGGTCGTTCATCGATCACTTGAACTTGGTGTATAAGCAATAAATAAAATGCAAGAACGGTCAGGATTGCCTTGATTGACGTAGAGACGGTTGTTCGTAATTTCGACGGTAATTTTTCCCAGATTTGGCGAATCGGACTGGACATTAGATGCCTCCTTATTCCAAATAACCTAAACTTTTTAATCTGTCCTGTACGATTTTCTTTTCGTCATCAGAATATGGAATCGTACTTTGCTGAGTTATGGAATTTTCGATCGATATGTCAAGGTCAAAATACTGCGGAGTTCTACTCTGAAGGTATTTTGCTTTAAACAGGGCTGTTAGAATTTTTCCGTCGAGTCCTTCAGGAATTGGAAGTCCGCTTGCGTATAGTACTGAAGGCAAGATATCTGTAATTGTTGCTTGGTTTATTTGCCCCGATTCAATATTCTTACCTGCAACAATTAATACTCCTTCGGAACGATGAAATCCATTTGGTTCATTTTGAGTGATTGTAAAGCATTGTGATGAACCGAGATGCTGTCTACCCAAAATACTGTAATTATTCATTCGGAATAGTATATGAGGAGCAAACTTCGTTGCATTACCTTTGAAAATTTCTTCTCTATACCAGATTTGATCAATGAGTTTGTTTCCGTTAATCGGATTCTTAATTTCGCTGAGTTTTTTGCTAATTTGTTCTTTTAGACTATTTGTTTCAGATAAAGAAATCGTATTATTTGATTCATTAATATAAATTCCCTGAGAAGGAATCGAGGCGAAATAAGCTTTTGTTTCCCGCCAATTGATAACCGAGACAAGATCACTTTTCGGTGACAAGAAACTTGATCTTTTACTTCGGAATGCTTTTCTTATTTTAGCTAATTGATGCAATGGGACAACTGATTTTATCAATTTTGAGTTTCCCCAAGTCAAGGCATGATGTTGAAACGATTTTTTTAGATACTCCCACTTGTTAACCGCAAGAAATCCATTCTGAAGTAGCCATGTATTTGTGTTGAAATAGGCATCCGTTGATCCAAATCCATGATCCGAAATCACAAAAAGCATATCCTGATGCTGCAATGAATCTCTGATTTCACCAATTGCTGTATCGCATCTTTGATATTCCTCAATAACACGTTGACGTATGCGTTCTGCATGAGGCAGGTTAAATAGATGTGATCCTGGCAAAAGATATTTATAGAAAAGGTGTTGAATTCGATCCATGAGAATGAATACGACCATGAAAAAATCCCATTTTTCGCTTTTCATCAAATGCCTGACTGCCTCATATCTACGCTCAAACGATTCTTTGATATCGTCTAAAAATGCCATTGCATCAGACTCGAGTTCGACGTCATACTTGGGGATATCAATATTGGGTATATAATTACCGCAGACTGCTTTTATTCTATGTTTAATTTCATTGGGATATGTAAAATCAGATTCGAAGCTTGGTGTCATCATTCCTGAAATCATGATGCCATCAATAGGTTCTGGGGGATATGTTATTGGCACATTAACAACGATGCAGCGTTTATTGAATTTGTTAAAAATGTGCCATATTTTCAATCCTTTAGCGGTTGAAGAGGACACAAGCGGTCTATTCGGGTCCTGTAACGGACTTACAGTGAAATCATAAACGCCGTGCCGGCCGGGATTTAATCCTGTTATACAAGTTGTCCAAGCTGGTGGTGTTGTTGGGGGGTTGGTGGATTGTAAAACACCCCAAGCACTCATTCGTTTTAATTTTTCCAGATTAGGCAAATACCCAGAGTCTATCCACGGATCTAACAGGTCAAACGTTGCCCCATCCAGCCCAAGAATAAACACGCGAGCATGAGTGCTCTCTACCATGAAGACACCAAATTCCGTAAAGAAAACTGTTTAAAGATATCCAAGGCTTTCCAAACGCTTTTTAATCACTTCTTCTTCTTCCGCACTAATCGTTTCGATTTCCGGCAAAAAATCCATACGTTCAAGAACCTTCACTATCTTATTTATACTTGTATTGATATCTTCACTATCCGTATCAACGATGACTTCTGGATTTTCCGGTTCTTCATAAGGATCATCAACTCCTGTAAAACCCTTAATTTCGCCAGCGAACGCTTTGGCGTACATTCCCTTTGGGTCTCGTTTTGCACACTCATCAAGAGAGCATTTACAGTACACTTCGACAAAATCACCGATGAGATCTCGATTGGCATTTCTGATGGCTTTATAGGGTGAAATACATGCTGCGATTGCCACTCGTTCGGTGGCTGTTAGATAGCTGCAGACATGGCCCACTCTTTTTATGTTTTCATCTCTGCCTTCTTTCGAAAATCCCAATCCCTTTGACAGACTTCGCCTGATGACATCGCCATCGATTACTTCCACGACTTGTCCGCGAGATCTAATAATTTCCGCGAGACGATTCGCCAATGTTGATTTGCCTGAGCCGGATAATCCTGTAAACCAGACGGTATATCCTTTTGCCATTTCCCTGAACCGCTCCTTTCATAAAAAGGGTTAAAACCTTAGATTTTTAATTACATGTCCATCGATGTTTCCGGGAAGGTCTACTCCAAGTATCCTCAGAACTGACGGCATGATATCCACAATCGAAAGATTAACCAAGCCGCCTGGATTCACGGTCGGAACGTTTGAAATAAAAATCCCTTCCACCGCGTGATTGGCTCCATCGGGACCTATATCATTATCTCGTGTAAAAATCGAGAGGGTTCCAATTTCGGCTAATGAACGCCATTTCAGATCTCCGAAATAAACCATAAGATCAGGAGGTATTCCATTCGTGTGCGAATATATTTTTTCAGGAAAAAGAACCCTATTCTCAAGGTTCAATCCGTCGATACCTTTCATATTAAAAATTTCACTTGCAACTTCGTATCGAAATCGATCGTACTCGTCTTTAGATATCATTCCTTGAGGTTCTCTTCCTTTCACGTTGAAAAACAGTCTGCAATAATAGCCACCTTCCCCCCAAACACGGGTTTTTGACCAATCAACCATACTGAGATTCAAAGATTGTCGTTTTTTTACATTTGACTTTAAAACTAAATATCCTTTTTGCTGCAGCCATTCATTGATTCGAACTCCTCCTTGCATTGCCTGAGCGCCATGATCAGAAACGATGAAAATGGCAGTATCTTCCGGAATGATTTCAAGAACCCGCGCTATTTCATGATCCAGAAGTTTATAATAATCCAACATAGCAAATTTGAATGGCGAGTTTTCAGTGTAAAGGGGGTGCGCTTCATCCCAATAGTGCCAGAAGCAATGATGTAAACGATCCAATCCAATTTCCACCAACATAGCAAATTCCCAAGGTCGTGTAGAAAGTAGATGTCTTAGCAATCTGAAACGTTTTCGAGTCATATCGATTATAATGTCAAGCAGTTTTCCGGGAGGAACCGTTCTGAAATCCGGGACATCGATAACATATCCGTTAACGATCTGTTCGATTTCGTACTTCAAATTTTCGGGGTAGGTATAAACACAATTGGTGTTGGGAGTCAGCATTCCCGCAACACAAACTCCCTTTACCGGGGATACTGGATATGTTTGAGGTATTCCAATAAGTATGGAGTGCATTCCATAATCTGCGATGATATTCCATATTCGCTTTGCGGTTACCGTATTGCTGAAAGCAAGGGATAGGGGAGAATATGAATAATCTTTTCTCAATCGAATTCCATAACAACCTAGTGATCCCGGATCAAGACCGGTAACCATTGACACCCATGCCGGTATGGTCAATGGAGGATCTGTCGAACGTAAAATACCTGCCGATCCATTTTCTGCAATTGATGATATTGTGGATAGATGTTCAGAAAACGCGTTAAATACCAGTTGAGGTTCAGCACAGTCCAAACCCAAGATAAGTACACGTCGATAACGAGAACCATCTGAAATCATTTATGGAGTTTTATCTTTCCATTGAATGTTAAGATAATCCATTAACTTATCGGCATAATAATGTCCAATAGGAAGACCTGCTGTGCCATGACCCAGTTTTGCGTGGTGGTTATTATCTCCATGAAAATCACTGCCGCCTGTAGGTATCATATCGAAATTTTCCGATATCTCATCGAGTTCTTTATGTTGTGAAGCAGAATGCATCGTATAATGGACCTCTAATCCCATAATTCCATCATCTTTCAGATTGCGAATTATTGATCTCAAAGAAGTATTAGAAGACACATCCAGCAATCCTGGATGCGCTATAATGGGTACAGCGCTGCATGCTAAAATAGTATCAACAGCTTCTTTCACAGAGGGTCTCCAACGTTGGACATATGCAGGCGCATTATGTTTGAGAAGTTTAGCGAACGCTTCTTCCTGAACAGCAAAATAACCATTTTTTACCAATGCTTTTGCAATATGGGGTCTGCCAATAATATCACCGCACGCCATTTCAGTAACATCACTCATTGATATCTTGTAACCAAGCGTATTGAGTTTTCTTATAATTTTTGGGTTCCGTTCTCTGCGGCCATTTTGAATGTTCTCAAGAAGTGTCTGCATTTTATGGGGAATTTTATTCAAACCCAAACCTAAAACATGTATATGTCCAAACGTAGAATTAGCGCTAATTTCAAGACCAGGAACAAAAGTGATAGGCAGATTTGCTGATGCTTTCAAGGCTTCTTGAACACCAGAAACTGTATCATGATCGGTTAATGCAAGTACTCCGATACCTGAACTCACTGCCATTTTAACTAAATTAATGGGTGATTCTGTGCCGTCTGAAGCAGTTGAATGGGTGTGCAGGTCTATTCCCAATTCGTATAATTTTCGAGCCATATCACAAAATATTAGGTGTTTTCCATTAAGATTTTTGCAACTTCGTATCGTGTAAATTCGGGAGGTGGTGTCTGACCTTTTGACAGCATTTCCCTGACCTTTGTACCAGATAGAAATACGTGGTCTTCTTTTGTATGCGGGCATGTTTTTGTTGAAGCCATTCCCCCACATTTTTTACAGAAGAAGGTGTAGTCAAAAAATAGTGGTGTGATTGCCAGAGTTTTGGGATCAAATTCATTGAATATATAATGAGCATCGAAAGTTCCGTAATAATTTCCTACACCGGCGTGATCTCTGCCAACGATGAAGTGCGTGCAGCCATAGTTTTTCCTTATAATGGAGTGCATTATTGCTTCTTTTGGACCTGCATATCGCATGTTGGCTGGCATAACAGACAAGACAACTCGATCTGATGGATAGTAGTTTTCAAGTAGAACTTCATAACATTTCATTCGAGTCGATGCTGGGATATCATCGCTTTTGGTTTCACCGACCAGTGGGTGAAGCAGCAGACCATCAACGATCTCCATGGCACATTTCTGGATATATTCATGAGCTCTATGAACAGGATTCCGAGTTTGAAATGCGACGATACGCTGCCAACCTTTCGCACTGAAAAGAATCCTCGTTTCTTTTGGATCCAGGCGATATTTTAAAAAATCCTGGTGTTTGACTCTGTTAATCAATAAAACTTTCCCAGCCAAATAGTAATCACCTTGCTGGTAGAGTGCAGCAACTCCCGGATGTTTCTCATCATCTGTCTTATAAACCTGCAATGCCTCACGTTTTTTATCATAAGGATAGATTTCTTCCAGAAACAGCACACCCAGACAATCGCCATCGATACTGTACAGTGCAAGATTTTCGCCTTCCTTGAGCTTATCTTTATGTTCCTTGTTTATCGATAGCGTTATCGGAATCGTCCAAGGCAATCCGTTGACAAGATGCATCCTATGAAGGATGCTCTCATAATCTTTTGAGTTCACATAGCCTTCCAATGGGCTGAATGCACCTGTAGCAATCATTTCAAGATCAGCGATTTCTCTTCGATTTAAGATTAGCCGTTTCATGGATGGAATTTTTTCCAATAAAGACGCGCGTTCCTGACCTTTTGCTATCCTGTCGATCAGTTTACCCCCATGAGCAGGAATGTTATGCTGCATTATCTCTTCTCCTTTCACTCAAAAATGTTAATTCCCTCAGTTTCGATACCTTGAATTTGAAAAAACGTCAATATACTGGGGAAAAGGTCTATTAAATTGGGAAACTCCTGTACCACATTAAGTGATCTGGACCATAAAAAAGCATCATTGTAAGTATGTGCACCTGACATTGCAGATCCAGTAACCTCAATAGATGCATTAAAATTTGCTTTGGGTTCAATACCATTCGCCGGCAATAAAATTAATTCAGCCGCCTCGGTTAAATACTTACCCGAATAAATTATTTCTCGAGGAACAACCGCTTCAAACAGGAACTTATTGCTATTGGGCTGTTTCAATTTTGTAAAAAGTTCTATGATGTCTTTTTTTACACATTCACTGTCAGCCGGCGACAATGAACCTTTTGGTTCCCGTGATTTTAGATTGAGAAAGATCCTCCCCGGTATGAGACTATAAGCCTTGCCAACCGGTGGTGACGTGCCAACACTGGTTTCATATATACGATCACTCTCAAGAAATCCATTGTTTCTTAATATTGTATTTACCTGGACTTCGTATAAAGACTCTGTAAATCCATGATCAGATAACATAATTATCTCGGTGTTATCCTTCATGATTCCAAATAGATTTTTAATATTATCATCTAAAACCATGAAGAATTCTTTAATTTTTTGATATTTTTCGGTGTCATTTAATTCCGGTGAAACGATGTCTTTCCAGAAGAAATGAAAAAGTCTGTCGGTCTCCATTACATGTAAATGAGCATACTGCCATTCAACTTTTGTAATGATATCACAGAATGCCGTAAATCGATTTGATAAGGTTGTAACAAGATCAGATAAGAATTCCTGAGAGGCATTCTTTGCAATGAGTGCAGTATTAGCATCGATACGATAATCATGGTGCTTTAAAATAGAATAGATCCAATCCGGATGAACACTTTTTCTTAAATCGACACCCAAGAAACCTGAAACAAGAACACCATTAACACACTCCGGTGGATAGGTTACAGGCACGTTCATGACGACCACGGAGATTTTTCTCTCGCTTAAAATCGACCATAATGTCTCTGCACCCAAATGCAAACGGTTGGGAATTGTCAGTGAAAATGGATCTAATTTCCGATCGATGAATCCAAAGATGCGATGGTTTCCCGGGTTACATCCGGTCGCAAATGTTGCCCAGGCCGTGCAGGAGACAGTTGGATAGACAGATGTCATCACGACAGGCTTCTTAGATTGAAACATCTTAGATAAAAAGGGCATCCACTTAGTTTCTCTAATAACTTCAAATAGACTGCATGGAAAGCCATCAAGACTTAATAGAAGACATTTTTTTTGCCGTTTACGACCAAAAATCCTCACATCTTTCCTTTTACCTTTTGATCCAAGAGTATGAAATAAGCATGTATGTTGGGCCAAATGCTTAGCAAAAGGTGCCAAAGCTAGCAAATTGGTCATTTAAAGTCAATCTGAA